>CANLCA010000043.1 GCA_947487925.1 Verrucomicrobiales bacterium
TACACTCATAGTCAAGTGTTTTCGCCCGTTTATGTCGCCTTTTGACTCACAACGGAACGGGACATTTTGAAGTATTTGATGATTCCCGAATTTTCGGACACGCTCTAAGTGACACTCATGGTGAAGAAGTGACGCTGATTGAGCACCTCACCTGTACAGTGAACCGGCGTCCCCATCGTTATTGTTCACATCTTGTTATATGAGTGATGATTAGCGAAGATTAGTGGTTTCTCAGCTGCTTTTTCCAGGGTGAATCCTGACTATTCGGCTTTGGGGTCGCCTGCATTTTGAGGTTGAGTTGGCGGTGCTTCGTTTCTGTTGCCGTGGCCATCGGGGCCTCTCCTCTCGTTCGGTCGTTGTCCCTGATCCGGACCCTGGTCCTGATTTGATTCCCTGTTCGGGTTCTGTCTTGGGTTCCGGTTCTGACGGCGATCTTGAACGCCTGGATTGGGTTGTTCTTGCCTGTCTGATGGGGGTTGGAAGTTTCCATCTCGGTGCGGCGGGTGTCCCTGGCCGCGTTGAGCGTCACGAGGAGCCTTGCGATTGTCGGGACCCCGTTGATCGGGGCCCGGCGCTTCCCCCTGAGGGCGTCGGTTATCGTTGGGGCCCGGATTCCTGAACCCCTGTCGGTCGGCGTCGTTATGGGGTTGGTTTTGGGGAGCCTGATTCCTGCGGTCCTGTTCGCCCGAGTACGGCCTGTTGTTCCCTTCCTGATTTGGGTTTCGGTTTAAATCCTGATTCTTATTCCGCTGCCGATCCTGTCGTTCGGGATTGCGGAATTCCTGGTCCTGTCGATTGGGGCCGGGTCCAAAGGCCCCGTTGTCGTGGGGAACGTTCCCTGGTTGTGGTTGACCGTGCCCGTTCCCGAAGCGATCCGGGGAACCGGGTCCGCGATTGTCGCCGAACGCTCCTTGTTGGCTTTCGGGTTGATTCCTTTTTGAGCCCCTCCCTTGCATTCTTTCGGGACCCCGCGTGGGTGGTCTGAGACCGATTTCCGACCGGTCCAACACTCCGTCACGATTACCGTCCAGCCGCCGGAGCGCCGAGGCAGCGGATCGTATTTCTCGTTTGTCCAGCATTCCGTCGTGATTGAGGTCTAAGAGATTGAAAATCGATTGGCCACCCTGTGGCGCTCGAGAACTGGAAGGTCCGGGCGGGTTCTGCTGGAATCTGCCGGATCTTTGCATTTCTGATCCACCATGGCTCTCGGGACCGGACGGGCGATTTTGGAGGGGGGAGGGACCGTTCCGCGGGCGGCGGTCTTGATTTCGGGGTTCCGGTCCACGGCTTTGCGCCAAAGAGGTCAGTGTCAGCGCCATCACCGTCAGGGCGGCGCACACAGGTGTTTTGATGTTCATTAAAATGTTTTATGAAGCCCTTCTGCGAGGGGCGTGGTGTTTAGGATGTTCCAGGGATAGACGCGAATGATCGGTCGCTGGTTATCAGGGAAAATTGTAACCAAACTGTCACCCTGTAGTCTGAATTGTGTTGCCATCTATTATGTGCCGATCCATCCGCCATGCATTTCGAGGTCATTTTCCTGAGGCTTTTCGACCCCTGCTCGTGGTGACTGTGGCGAGCCTCTGTGGGTTCGCCGCGGAGGCGGCCTCAGCCAAAGAATCCAAACGAGCGGCTGAGGCGGCTTCTTCTGGGTCGTTGTATGCGACGACCAACCTGTTGGAAGCTCATTTCAGGTTCACGCCCGAGCAATGGAAGGGGCTGGAGCCGACCCGTCGAAACGGTCAGATGGGTTTTGGCGCCGGCGGGTTCAATCTTCAAGGCAAGGATGGAGGGCGCAACGGGCTGTCTGCCGCCCAGGGAATTGAGTTTCATTATGTGCATGCCGACCTGCAACTCAGCGGTCAGGACATCAACAACGTCGCGGTGCGCTATAAGGGGAACGGGACGTTCATGCAATCGCAGGGATCGGCCAAAAGGTCGCTGAAAGTGGATGTGGGGGAATACGTGAAGGGGCGCCATTTTTTGGGTGTTTCCAAGCTCAACTTTCACAACTGCGTGACCGACGCGAGTTTCATGAACGAGGTGCTCTCCTACCGTCTTTACCGGGATGCGGGAGTGCCCGCTCCCAAAACCGCTTTTTCGCGCGTGTACGTGACCGTTCCAGACAGCCAAAATGATGCCTATCTGGGCCTTTATTCGATGGTCGAAAATGTTGATGGAAGGTTTGTGGAGTCGCATTTTGGGGTGAAGAAGGGGCTTATTTTGAAGCCGGTCACTCCGAAGCCTTTCGAGGATCTTGGTGATGAATGGGCTCAATACAAACAGGCTTATGACCCCAAGTCCGAGGCTTCCCAGGAGCAGACACGGCGTGTGATCGAGTTCTGCAAGCTGGTTTCCAACGCAACGGAACCTGATTTCGCCGCAAAAGCCCCAGGTTACCTCGATATCGACGCGTTCGCGCGCTACATGGCGGTGACGGTCTATCTGTCGACGCTGGACAGCATTTTGGGGATTGGCCAGAACTACCTGGTCTACCTGCATCCCACGTCGAACAAGCTTCAGTTCATGCCCTGGGATCTCGATCACTCGTTCGGGCAATTCATGATGGTCGGTTCCCAGGAGGAACGTGAGAAGTTGAGCATCGCAAAACCGTGGCAAGGAGAGATCAAATTCCTCGAGCGCATCTTCAAGATAGAAAGTTTCCAAAAGGCCTATCGCGGCTACCTGTCAGAGTTTTCAAAATCCCTGTTTAAACCTGAGCGGTTTCATCAGCAGGTCGATGAGTTGGCGGCTGTTCTGCGAACGGCCATCAAGGAGGAATCCGCGGAGAAACTGGAGCGATTTGAGAAGGTGGTGGCCGGTGAAACCGTTTCACTAGCCGGGTTCGGCGGAGGAGAGCGCGAGGGACGAGGTGGGCCGCCAGGGGAACGCGGGGGTGGTGCTGGCCAAGGGAGGCCTCAATTTGGGGGGAATCGGATGGGTTTCGCACCGACCAAACCGATCAAACCATTTGTGGTGGCTCGTGCCAAGAGCATCGAAGAGCAACTTTCTGGGGCTGACAGTGGCAAAGTCATCGAACGCAGGTTTGGACCTGGCGGTCGTGGGGGCGGTGGATTTGGGGTAGGCATGTTCTTGGCCCCTGCATTTCTTGACGCGGCGGATAAGAATGGTGATCGCAAAGTCACCCAACCCGAGTTTCACGCTCTGGCGGAGCGATGGTTTGGTGAGTGGGACAAGAATCGTTCGGGTTCCTTGACGGATGAAACATTGAGTGCGGGGCTGGCTAACGTCCTCCCAGTGCCTCCTGGATTTGGCGGGCGCGGTCCGGGCGGAGGAGGGCCTGGGGGGCCTGGGGCACCCGGCGGAGGGTTCAACCCGGGTCGGATGCTCGCTGGCGGGTTTGTTGCCTCCCTTGATCAGGACAAGAACAGCGCGGTGACACAGCAAGAATTTGTGGCGGGCTTCGACAAGTGGTTTGCTTCTTGGGATAAGAATCGCAGCGGCGTCCTCGATGAGGATCAACTGCGCTCAGGGCTCAACCAGGAGTTCACACCCCGAGGGGGCCCCGGAGGGCCTGCCAGGCCGCCTGGAGCGAACGCGCCATAGGCAACTGCCGTTTAACCTAAAACCGCAAGTTGAACCACTCGTTTTCGCTAAGTGACACTAACGGTGAAAAAGTGACGCTGACTGAGCACCTCACCCATACAGTGAACCGGCGTCCCGATCGTTGTTTCTCACATCTTGTTGTATCAGTGATGATTAGCGGAGATTAGTGGTTTCTCAGCTGCTTTTTCTAGGTTTAGATGTTTAAGGATCAACTGCCGCTTTTAGATTGAACCTTCGCCGAAATCCTTTCGGCGCGATCCGTGGCCATCGTTTCCCGCAGCGATTTCACCAAGTCCTCGTCTTGGGAAGGAAACACGGTGCGGAGGTCGATCTTGAATACGTTGTGTTCCACGTAACCGACGATCGCTGGATCGGATTGGCGTAACCGGAGCGACAAGGTTTCGAGTGTCAGCGGTGCTCTGGGACAGATTCCGAGCGCCACCGAGGGCAATCGTGTTTTGGGCAGTGTGCCGCCCCCGACCTGGGACTGGGCCGTGCCGAGGTGAAGTTCGCCGGGGAGGTCGCGAAGCTTTTCCAACAACTCCACACCGCGTCGATTGAGCTCATCAACACTCGTTCGAATCAAACGCAGAACGGGCAATTCTTCCTGGGATGGGTCGTTCTGGTCGGTGCGTTCGAGGTGGGAGTCGACGGTGGCTTGAAGGGCGCTCAGGATCAATTTGTCGCAGCGCAACGCGCGGTAGAGCGGCTCTTGTTTGAGCCGTGACACGGCGTCGCGAGAACCAGCGATTATTCCAGCTTGGGGTCCACCGAGGAGCTTGTCGCCACTGAAGCAGACCATATCAGCGCCTTCGCCCAGAACCTCGGCAGGAGTGGGTTCATCCTCCATCACGGAGGCTGCGTGGATGTTGGTCACAGCGCCGCTTCCGATGTCTTCCACCAAGGGGATGTGGAACTGCTTCGCGATCTTGGAAAGATCGGCGACGTGAGGGGACTCGACGAAGCCTTCCATGTGGAAATTGCCGCGGTGCACTCGCAGGATCAGGCCTGTGGCATCATTGATGGCGGGAACATAATCCGCCGCGACGGTCCTGTTCGTGGTGCCGACTTCACGGAGCCGCGCGCCGCTGGCCTCGAGGATTTCCGGAATGCGAAACCCGCCTCCTATTTGAACAAGTTCGCCTCGTGAGACGATGACTTCAGGCCGTGAGCGTGTGAAATGCTTGAGAACGAGGATCAGCGCCGCGGCGCAATTATTGACGACCGTGGCAGCTTCGGCGCCCGAGAGGAGCGCCAGGTTATGTTCGAGGTAACTGGCGCGCCCTCCGCGCAACCCGGTTTCCAGGTCGTATTCGAGATTGTTGTAATGGACAGCGTTTTCAACCATGGCGCGCACGGCGCGATCGGAAAGAGGCGCCCGGCCCAGGTTTGTGTGCAGCACGACTCCCGTGCCGTTGATGACCCGTCGGATCTTGGAGCGTGAGAAGGCGTCCACGCGCAAACGGATCGTTTGGATGACGTCATCAGCCGACGGGATGGATTCCGACGAGCGAAACCGAGCAAGTTCTTCTCTCGCCAATTTTGTCAGGACGGGACGAGGCAAGGTGCTGGAGTGAAGGGCTTGGAGCACCTTTTCCACGGAGGGAATGGATCGGCGATGGTCAGAGCTTTCAGGCATGAGTTGGGTCCCGCTTCAGCCGGTGACGTGGATCTCGGGTCTAGGAGAGGAGATAATACGCCCGATCACGGCACAACAAATTGCTTTTCGTTGTTTCAGGAAAGAGACCACAAGACTCAGGCGTTTGGCAGGCACGCAGAGCAGGAGCCCGCCACTTGTTTGGGCATCCGCGGACAGGGTCTTCAGGGCATCGCTGACCCCGTGCCAGGTTGTCCAAGAGGTCGCGTTTTGCAAATTGTCACGGCTCCCACCGGGGACGCAGTCCTGTTCGATGAGTGTCCACACGTCGGGGTGCAGGACAGGCAGTGCCGAGGCCTGGATTTCAGCAGCGACGGCGCTGGCGCGGCAGAGAGACCCGAGGTGGCCCAGAAGTCCGAACCCGGTCACGTCGGTTCCAGCGCGCACCCAGCCTTTTTCCGCCAGATCGGCGCCGACGTCATTGAGTCGGCACATGGAGGCTATGGCGATTCTGGCGGCCCGCGGGCTGGTCAGACCTCGTTTGATGCCCGTGGTGAGTATGCCTGTTCCCAGGGGTTTGGTGAGGACCAGGATGTCGCCGGGGCGCGCGGCCGAGTTGGTGATCATTTTTCTGGGCGACACCAACCCTGTGACAGAGAGTCCGTAAATTGGCTCTGGATTTCGGATGGTGTGCCCACCGATCAGGGCGCATCGAGCCTCCTTCAGCTTGAGCGCCCCCCCCCGCAGGATCCGGACAATCACTTCCGGGGGCACATGATCCGTGGGCATCGCCATGATGTTCATCGCGGTCAAGGGGCGTCCACCCATGGCGTAGACGTCCGAGAGCGCATTGGTGGCGGCAATTTTCCCGAAGAGCAAGGGGTCGTCCACGACGGGGGTAAAAAAGTCCACCGTCTGGACCAGAGCGCGGCGGTGATCCAGGCAAAACACACCGGCATCATCAGCGGTTTGAGAGCTGATGAGAACACGTGGGTCGTCAAACATAGGGAGCCGCCGCAGAACCTGCGACAGGGCTTTTTGGCCTAGTTTGGAGGCTCAGCCCGCGCAACTGGAGAGCGAGGTGAGTTTCAGAGTATTGGTGGATGGCATAGGATGATGTGGGGATTGAAGGAGAAGGTTGGCGGAGAGGGAGCGAATCGAACACTCCTTCCGATGCAAAGCATCGGAACAGCGGTTTTGAAGACCGCGAGGGCCACCAGGCACCCTTCACTCTCCCACAATAAAATTAATGCACGATCCGGGGAACTGGATCGTGAACCCGCTGCAAACCACGAAAAAAGTTTCCGCCAGCCCGCTTCAGAGCCGCAACGCCCGAACGGCCTTGAGCACGACATCGGGCTCAGGGAACTGCCCTGTGTCGAGTTTTGAGTAAACCTTTTGGCCATTGACCGAGATCTCGAACTTTCCACCCGTAGACGGAATGAGAGTGATCGAACGAACCTGCTGTTTGAGCCGGAGAAGCTTTTCCGTCAGACTGACGGCATAAGGTTCATAGTTTCAAACGTGGCAGTATTCGATAGTGATTTCGAGGCTCATGGATTTTGAGAATTCGTGGCAGGCTAGTGGCGTCGGGACGTCGCGTCAAGAACGCGCAACCCCGTTTTTGTCGGCGTCGACGCCGCGCATCGGAAAGAGAAATGCCATTCGGTGGCCTTTGTTTCTTCGCCGCGGGACTGAGTGGCAGGGTGTTTCGAAGAGGCCTCGGAATTCGTCATGTGAAACCGCGATGGGGAGTGGTGTCGCGGGTTGTTCTGCTTCTGGTCGAGGAGGAATTTGTTCTCAACGTTGGTTTGAGAGGGAGCGATTTGACCGTTCGGAAAGAGACTTGTTCAAACTGGCTGAACAAATTTGATTGTCAGAAAGGAAGCTGCTGTTAAATTCCTGTTAATTCTGAAGGCGCAGTGAAGCTTGTTTCAACAGCCACCTATGTATCCCCGTATGGCGACGAGTGAACCTCCTAGCGAGTTAAACGGAGAAGAGTTGTTAAAGAATTCCACACTTTACCGTGAATTCCTGGCTGAACGCGGCGAGATTTTGCGGCACAAGTGGATCGAATCGGAAAAAGCCGGCAAGGACATAGGTTTCGAAGCGGCGCTCACTGATTGGATGATTCACCACCGCTCCAACTGGCGTCATTTCCGCAAGAAGACCCAGCCGAAAGATTGTTGATTGCGATCCGCGTGCTCGGGTTGGTCCGCAGCGGCATCCCATTGCATGAGGGGTGTGTTGGGGTTGGATTGGCAAGGGAGGGGGATTTCCCACGGGAATGCAGTGAGGTGGGGCTCCAATAGTTGGTCGAAGCGAACTATTATTGTCCGATGAGTTCGAACGGTTGACCACCACAGTCTCGTCCTGTATGGTCGGCCCGTAATCTATTGTTGCAAACCCCAGGTTGTGAAGAATTGATTTTCAGACTTTGGGACCGTGTCGTTTTGACTGTGCATTTATGAGCCACGAGGACAAAAAGTTCGCTTATCCGGGCATTGCCACAACTTCTGATGGGGCGGGATGCGTTGTTTGGGTGGAGACCCACATCACCCACGGTGCCTGCGCCTATCCCATCACGTCCTCGACGACGATGGGTACCGGCTATCAAACCGAGTATTCGAACGGGAAGAAGAACCTGTGGGGGGACACGCTGGTTTTCGTTCAGCCGGAGTCGGAGCATTCGGCGGCAAGCACTTGCGAAGGGTTTGCGTTGGCCGGGGGGCGGGTGACGAATTTTACGTCGGGCCAGGGTTTGGTGCTGATGAAGGAGGTGCTTTACACGATTTCAGGGAAGAGGTTGCCGGTGGTTTTCCACATCGGGGCCCGGGCGTTGACGAGCCACTCCCTGAATGTGCATGCGGGGCACGACGATGTCATGAGCGTGGCCGATTGCGGGTGGGGAATCTTGTTTGGGCGGAATGCCCAGGAGGCTGGAGACTTGGCGTTGATCGCGCGGCGGGCAGCGGAGAACTGCGAGACCCCGTTCATGAATGTGCAGGACGGCTTCCTCACCACACACACCATTGAGAACGTGCGTGTTCCCGAGCTTCAGTTTATGCAGGATTATGTGGGGGACCCGAACGCGAAGCTTCGCTGCCTTTTTGATACCCGGTTTCCCTTGATGTCAGGGGTGGTGCAGAACCAGGACTCTTACATGAAGGGCAAGATAGCGCAGCGGAATTATTACGACAAAGTTCCCGCGGCGGTGGTGGAAGCGATGGACGAATTCTTCGCCAAAACAGGACGCCGTTATCAGTTGGTGGACAGCTATCGGATGGAGGATGCGGAGTATGCGTTGGTGGGCATGGGAGGCATGATGGAAACCGCGGAGGCATCAGCCGACTACATGCGGGACGAGATGGGGCTGAAGGTGGGCGTGGTGCATGTCACTTGTTTTGCTCCCTTCCCGGCGACCGAGCTCGTGCGCGCGCTGAAAGGTGTGAAGGCAGTCACGGTTGTTGAAAGGATGGACAATCCGCTCGCGCAGTCCAACCCCCTCGTCCAGGGCATCAAGGCAGCTTTTGCCGATGCGCTGACGGGGCTCAGTTACGGCTCTTATGGCGAGACCAAGTATCCTGCGGTCGATCGGATTCCCAAGATTTACGCATGCGCGGCCGGGCTTGGCTCCCGTGATATTCGAGGCGGGCACTTCATTGCGATCACCAAAAACATGTTCGCCGCCCAGCCCAAGGAGTTTAGCGTTGTGGGGGTCAAGCATGCTTTAGCTCTCGAGGACGGGGAGGATCCGGATCTGCGTCCTGAGGGGGCCTTTTCGATGCGAGGGCATTCCGTGGGTGGGTTCGGATCAGTGACCACCAACAAGCTCATCGCCTCGTTCGTCGGAGAGCTTTTCAACCTGCACGTCCAGGCTTATCCCAAGTATGGCTCGGAGAAAAAGGGTTTGCCGACGACCTACTACCTCACGGTTGCCAACTCGCACATCCGAACGCACAGCGAGCTTAATTACGTCGAGTTTATTCCTCTGAATGACGTCAACGCCTTCAATTTAGGAAACCCGCTGGACGGCATCGCCTATGAGGGCAGCGTGTTCATCCAGAGCGACCGCCTCGATCCCCAGGAGGTTTGGAGTGCGATCCCCGCCTACGGGCAGAAGATCATTCGTAACAAGCGGCTTCGGGTCTACTATCTCGACACCGTGAAAATCGCTAGGGATGTCGCGACAGACCCTGATCTCCTGCAGCGCATGCAGGGGGTCGTGCTGGTCGGCATTTTCATCAAGGTAACCCCATTCGCCGAACGTTCCGGCATGAGCCAGGCCGACATCCTTGGCAGCGTGGAGAAGTATGTTCGCAAATACTTTGGGAAACGGGGCGAGAAGGTTGTCGAAGAGAACCTTCGCTGCGTCAAACTGGGGCTGATGGAAGTGCAGGAAATCCCCGCCCAAGTGATCGGGAGCGCGGCCTCTACCAAAGAAGAGTGCGTCGTTGCGAGTTGATTCAAGAACTGTGAATTGAGACATTTTTTTTAGCCAGCCATCAAGACGACCCTTTGAATTATGAGTGAACTCACCGCAGTTTCCACCGGGCGCCAGAACACCCGTTTGATCACCTCCGATGTGTTGGATGTGGAGGATTTTAACAGCCGCATCGTGGGCGCTTATAACGACGGGAGCGCGGAGCACGAACTTCCAGCGGATCATTGTACCGCGCGATCGCTGGTCACGGCTGGCTCGGGCATCTTGCGAGACTTTTCGTACATCGCGCCGGAAATCCCGATCTTGAACAGCGAGAACTGCGTGGGCTGCATGGATTGCGTGATCGAGTGCCCTGACACCGCGATCCTTGGGAAAGTGGTTCCGAAGGCGCAGCTGGAGGCCGAGCTGGCGAGGATCGAGGACCCGGCTGAAAGAGAGCTGTATTCAAAGCAATTTGCCAAGACGACGAAGTACTGGAACACGTACGAGAAAAAGGGCGCGGAGCCCGGTTATTTCGGTATTTTCATCGATCCGACGAAGTGCAAAGGATGCGCCGAGTGCGTGGACGCCTGCGGGAATCATGGGGCGCTGGCGATGTTGAAGAAGGACGATTCAAGCCTGAAGCAGTTCCAGAAATCCTTCAATTTTTACCGACGCATGCCTGAGACGCCTAAGAGCTTCATCAACGAGAAGCTTCTGAGCGACATGATGCTGGCCGATCGTTCGCTGCTCTATGTGGGCGGGGCGGGTTCGTGCATGGGCTGCGGGGAAGGGACGGCGATCCGGATGATGCTGGCCGCGACGGGTTTCGTTTATGGAAAGGACAACATCGGCATCGTGAACTCGACGGGGTGTTCGACGGTTTACGCTTCCACTTATCCTTATAATCCCTACGTGGTACCCTGGACGAACTCGTTGTTTGAAAACGGTCCGGCGGACGCGATGGGAGTGCGAGCGCGTTGGGACCAGATGGGCTGGAAAGGCAAGAAACTGTGGGTGATCGGGGGTGACGGAGCCATGCTTGA
>CANLCA010000044.1 GCA_947487925.1 Verrucomicrobiales bacterium
CCTCCCCAGGAATTCCATCCAGCCGCCAGCGCGGACAGTCTCGCCCCCGGGGAGGGAAAAACCGTGGAGATCAACGGGCGGCGGTTTGCCCTCTTCAATGTGGGGGGGGAATTCCATGCCATCGACGACGCCTGCCCGCACAGCCGAGCCCCCCTGGGCTCCGGGCTGCTCGAAGGCTCCCGTGTTTACTGCGCCATGCACGGGTGGTGCTTCGAAATCGCAACTGGCGAATGCCTTTCCAACCCGGAACGCCCTGTCCGAACTTATCCCACAAGGGTCGAAAACGGGGGGGTCGAGATTTTTTTTTGAACCATGAAATCCGCCTACGAACTCGCAATGGAGCGACTCAGCAAGACCGAACCGAGCGTCAAACTGACCGCCGAACAGAAGAAAACCATTGCGGAGATAGACTCAGTCTACTCCGCGCGGATCGCGGAGCGGGAAATTTTTCTGAAAGGGGAAATCGACAAGTCAGCCATGAAAGGGGACTTCGAGGCTGTGGAGCAATTACAGAGACAATTGGCGAGCGAGCGGAAGAAGCTCCAGATCGAAAAAGAAGAGAAAAAGGATCGGGCTAGAAACGCGCGTCATTGAGCCGGTTTTTCAGCGTCGCCGGTGCAGCTCGAAGTAGTAGAGGGCAGTGACCACCAGGGAATGACGAATAACCCCGTCCGCCACGAGCTTCGGGATCTCCTCCAGATCCAGCAGACGGCAGGCAATGTCTTCGCCGTGATCGAGCTCGGTCGGATGTTTGAGCTCACAATCCTCGACGAGCAACGTGAAACACTGGTTGCTCATGATCGCCGGGTTCGGTGAGATGCTCCCGATGAGCCGCGCGCTGTGGCCCTCGTAGCCTGTCTCCTCGCGCAATTCCCGCACACCTGCTTCGACCGGCGAGGCATCTTTCAAATCCATCACACCTCCGGGAATCTCCAAATCCACGGTGTCCGTGCCGTGGCGAAATTGCTCCACCATCACCAGTCGCCGGTCCGTTGTCACAGCCACCACATTGACCCAGTTGGGGCAATCGATGACAAAAAAATCATGCTGCCGACCGGTCCTCGGAGAGGTCTTGATGTCGTTTCGGATCGTAAAAATGCGGTAGTCCGCGAGCAGCCTTGTGGTTTGGAGTGGCCACGGGTGGATGAGAGGGGAAGACATCGTCAGCGAGATGGATTGAGCCTCCCGAAGGAGGTCATGTGAGCGAATCAGCAGGCATAATCGTCACACTCTCGATTCCCACCCGGACACTAGGCTTGCTCTGCTCGCCACGGCGAGACGGGCCGACAGGCGTGTCGCCGATGCTCAAGAGGACGTCCTCTCCTTTGATAAGACAACCGAAAGCCGTGCATTTCTTGTTGAGAAACGACGCATCGGCAAGGCAGATGATGAACTGTGATCCGGCGGAATTTGGACGGCCCATAGTGACCATCGAGAGAACGCCTCGAACGTGTTTGCGAGGGTTCGATTCATCTTTGATGGTATAGCCTGGGCCGCCTTCGCCGAAACGATCCTCGTTCGCGGCGTTCTTTGTGAGAGGATCGCCCCCTTGAATCATGAAACCTTTGACAATGCGATGGAAGGCGGTGCCGTCAAAAAAGCCCTGCTTGGTTAATCTGATGAAATTCTGGACGGTTTTTGGAGCCGCATCAGGCCAGAATTCCGCCACCATTTCGCCCTTGGTGGTCTTAAAAATCGCAATTTCCTTCACGGGAGTTTTGGCTTCGTTGCTCCTGATCAGTTTTGGCGTTTCTTTTGTTTCCGTTTGGGATCCCATCAAACTCATAGCAGTCTCTGTTAATTGCCAGATTTCTCTTTCGGCGCCGATGATTTGCAAGAAGTCACCCGCTTGTCACGCCCTGAGTTCAGTGATTTCAAGGGGGCTGCCCAGACGAAGCTCCAAAAAACAAACAGCCCGGAGGTTGAATTCCGGGCTGTTTCGGAGGGCGCCAATCAACCAGGCGCGAGATCTGGTGTTGTCTACTACTTGAGTTCAGATGTCCAGAATTCAAACCAATCGTCGAGGTTGTTCAAGTTCACCGCGTCTTTGAAGGCCTTTGCGTCGTCAGGAAGACCATTGGCGCTGAGGATGCCTTTGCGGGTGTCGTCGGTGTGGTTGTAACCGCGGATGGCCGAATTGAGGCCGTCGACGGTAGCTGAATCAAGTTTCACCCCTGCTTGGGCGGCAACCCAGGCTTCGAACTGAGGATAACTGGGGCGGCTGCTGGCGATGTGGGCCAGCGTGCGTTCGCGGTCCAGACCCAGAGCGTCGAGGACCATTTGATCATATCCTTTGCCGCAGCCAGGATACCCGGCAGCGAGCTTGCCCCGGGCTTCGAGAGATGCTTTTTGCCAAAGACGGGGAAGATGCAGCACGCCGAGAGGGCCTGCGACGCCAGAACTAATCAGAGGGACAATAGAACTCATAGATTACCTTTTTTCCGGTTAAGGGTTATTTCGATGACCAAGTTAGAGAAAAGCGACGGCAACGGTCAAATCGTTTCTGAGGCCACAGGAAGCGGCCTCGCCCGGTCGACGCCTGATCCCCAAATGTTTTCCTGCTTTCCTCCGGCCAAGGATTCGCGCAGCCTGAGCGGTGTGATGCAGTGCGGTTTTTTAGCGTATGAACCTTCAAAAGGCAATTGCCCAGGGCGAATCGTCGCACGGTCCTGGGGATAAAGTCGTTCCAAGTCGCTCACTAGATCCAACATGGAGATGCGTCATTCCTCATCAACCTTCTCTCATCCAGGCCTTTGTGAATCTTCACTTGGGTCAACTGCCGTTTGAAAAATGAAAGGCATCATCCTTGCCGGTGGCGCCGGATCCAGACTTTACCCACTGACGCTGGTTGCCAGCAAACAGCTGCAGCCGGTATACGACAAGCCGATGGTCTATTATCCGCTGACGACGTTGCTCGAGAACGGCGTTCGCGAGTTTTGTCTGATCTCCACGCCCCAAGACCTGCCGCGGTTTCGTCAATTACTCGGTGACGGCGCTTCTTTGGGAGTGACCATCGAATATCGCGAGCAGTCGAAGCCGGGGGGCATTGCCCAGGCCTTTTTGATAGCAGAACCATTTATCGGAGGCGACCCTGTGGCTTTGATCCTGGGGGACAACCTGTTTTATGGAGGGGATTCTTTCCTGAAAGCATTCACCGACTACCGAAGCGGCGCCACCATCTTCGGCTATCCCGTGGAGGATCCGCAGCGGTATGGTGTGGTGGAGTTTGATGAACAAGGCAATGCCCTTTCTATCGAGGAGAAACCTGCTTTGCCTCGCAGCCAATTCGCTGTCCCGGGGCTGTATCTTTACGACGAACAAGTCGTCGGAATCACGCGCGCCCTGCGGCCCTCGCCCCGCGGGGAACTGGAGATCACCGATGTCAACAGGGAGTACCTGCGTCGGGGCACCCTGAGGGTTCACAAGCTCAGTCGCGGCTTCGCCTGGCTCGATGCGGGCACGAGCTCCAGTTTGCACGATGCCTCAGCTTATGTGCAGACCATAGAGAAAAGGCAGGGCATCAAGATCGGCTGCCCCGAAGAAGCCGCGTTTCGGCGCGGATTCCTTGATCTGGAGGGGCTCCGTCGTGTTGTGTCAAACCTGCCAGTGTGCGAATATCGCGCCTACCTCGATAAAGTAGTCAGGGAAGCAGGCGCCAGCCGCTTGGGTTGAAAACCAGCACTCGATTCATAGCTCGTTTTTCAAATTATGATTCTCCTTTTGGGCGGCACCGGATACATCGGAGAGGCGTTTTACACAGAGCTCCGCCGTCGCTCGCTGCCATTCCAGAACCTCACGCGCGCGGAAGTAGACTACACAAAATTCAGAGAACTTGTTCCGTTCCTGGGGCGCACAAAACCGTCGTTTGTGGTTAATTGCGCGGGTTATACAGGAAAGCCGAACGTGGACGCCTGCGAACTCAACCGGGCCGAAACGTTGCTTGGAAACACGGTGTTGGCCCAAACCATCGCTCAGGCGTGCGACATGATGCAAATTCCCTGGGGGCACGTGTCCTCTGGCTGCATTTATTCAGGGGCGAAGATCGTTGAAAACGGCCTCGTGCGAATCGAAGCCGACCTGACAAAGCCCGACGTCGCGGAGCTCATCGAGCGCCAACCCACGTGCGTCCAAGGGTTTAAGGAAACTGATGAGCCTAACTTTTCATTCCGCAAGCCGCCGTGCAGTTTTTACAGTGCTTCCAAAGCTCTGGGCGAGGAAGTCCTGGCCGGTTTTGACCGCCTGTTTGTCTGGCGGCTCCGGATTCCCTTCGATGAGTTTGACGGACCGCGGAATTATCTGAGCAAAATCCAGCGCTACTCGAAAGTGTATGACAATGTGAACTCCATTTCGCACCGGGGCGAGTTTGCGCGTGCGTGCTTGGACCTTTGGGATCGGCGCGCGCCCTTCGGGGTCTACAACGTGACCAACCCGGGATGGACGACGACCCGGAAGGTTGTTGAACGCATCCGAGAAATCCTTCGATTGCAGCGAGATTTCGAGTTTTGGAAGAGTGACGAAGAATTCTATCGGATCGCGGCGAAGACTCCCCGATCGAACTGTGTTTTGGATGCGACGAAGCTGCTCTCCACGGGGGTGAGGATGCGGCCCGTTGAGGAGGCCTTGGACGAGGCACTACGCCGCTGGTGACTTCAGTCAGACCACATTTCGGGTGCGACGAGCCCCATCACGATCACGCCCGTCCGTTGTCCGATGCAGGCCAGAAGCGAATCTACCGGTCCCAGAATATCTTGAGCCCCGTGATCGGAACCGATAGAGTTTCGCACGTTCCCGCCAACGGGATCTGGGGCGGTTTCTTACTGGAATTGCTACGGAGAACGCTACCCGTGCGTGCATGCTGCGTCTATCACAACGATGTCAGGGGTTCACCCTGATTGAACTGTTGGTCGTGATCACGACCATCGCGAGCTTGGCATCGATGCTCTTGCCGGCCTTAGGAAAGGCCAAGAATCACGCACAGCGAGTCGCCTGCCTTTCCAATCTCCACCAGATCGGGATAGCCACCACATCCTACCTTGACGACGGCGGTAACAAAATGCCCTGGGTGCCTGGCGAGGAGCTTCAACTCACCCCGCCAGTGGACGCCGGTGGCAAGCGCTATGCCCGGATGGGGTCATTCATGCCCCTGTTCCAGGCGTACCTCTATGATGTCAAGATCTGGGCATCTCCTCCGGTGAAGTCGGTTCCCACGAACTCCTGGCTCTCTCACTTCCGCGGTCCTTGGCGCTTGGCCGGTCGCGAGGAACCGGAGAACGGGGTGGCGAATTACCTGAGCGACAAGTTGGCGGAGCTCGATCCGGGCAAAGCCCGCTATCTGCGCGGGGAATCGCCGGAAACCTGCGCCAACCGACGGGGCACCAGCGTGTCCGAGGAGGAATGGTTGATGAGCCCCTTCTTCGAGAAACCTTGGTGGCCGGACTTCCATGCGACCTGGACGGTTGGAGACAGCGTTCCGCCCTCCAGGGGCTGGTCAGCTCACAACGGCGGGCGCAATCAACTCTATCTTGACATGCACGCTGCCTGGGTCCGAAAGGACATCGATCGCTAAGCCGGGTCTGAGTTGGCGGTTCAAAGGCAGCCAGCACTCCAACTCTTCCGCAGATCCGCCGGGCAGCGACCTGTTGAAGCTGTCCGAACCCTTGCTGGCCCCTGCTTTCATTCCCGCCCACTGCGGAGGTTGCTCAGCGCCACAGAATGCCGTGGCAACGGTGAGGGTGATGTTTTGAAATGATTCATGGGGAATGGTTCGAGGCCCACAATGCGGATGGATGGTTGGAGCTCCCATTTCCAGAATTCCTTACTCCGCGATTACCGTCGCATCCGGCCATGCGCTGCTCCCTGACATGTTTCACCTGGAAAAAGTAGCTGAGAAACCACTAATCTTCGCTAATCATCACTAATACAACAAGATGTGAAAAATAACGATAGGGACGCCGGTTCACTGTATGGGTGAGGTGCTCAGTCAGCGTAACTTCTTCACCATGAGTGTCACTGAGCAAAAATTAGTGGTTCAACTTCCGTTTTTAAGTTTCATTTTGTTTCGCGCCGTTTCGCCGCCGGTTGCGGTGGCTGATTTTAAGGCGGCGCACTCATCCAGTCGCTAATTTCCCGCATTGCTCCGGCCATGCCTCCGTGGTATTGCCTTCTCTGTGCAGCGTATCAAGGCAGTGGTCGCGTTGGTGCTGGCGCTGGCAGGTTGCCAGCCGAAGTCCGGCGAATCGGCGGCGGGTGAGGAGTCAGTCGAGATCGGGCCGAAATACAGCTCAAAGAACGGCCTGCATGTGCCGAATGACACACGGCTGTCACTCGGCTTGAAGACTGTCGAAGTCACGGAGCAACAAGTCCCGACGAAGATCGACGTGCAGTTGCGCGTCTATCACGAAGACAAGGAATCCGTCCTTGCCAGCGCGTCGGTCACGCCGGAGGAGACGAAGGCTTTGAAGCCAGGGCTAGTGGTTCACGCCCGCTCGAACGGGGCGAGGCTCACCGGTCAACTGACGCGGGTGAATGATGAGTTGATCAAAGCCACCGGCATGGCCGAGGTGCTAGTTGAGTTCCGCAACGCTTCGCTGGCGTCTTCCGTCGGCGCGTTTATGCCCGCGAGCGTTGACCTCGATTCCACCGTATCGGTCGTCACCATTCCGCGCGCCGCGCTGCTGGAGTGCAGCGACGGCCACTCCGTCTATACCGTGAGCGGCGAGAGTTTCGTCCGCGCGCCGGTCAAAGTGGGTGCCATCAGCGCCGACCTCGTGGAAATCAAGGACGGCCTTTACGCAGGCGACCAGGTGGTCCTTCAGCCGGTGATGTCTCTCTGGATGACGGAATTGGCGGCGGTGAAGGGCGGGCAAGCGTGCTGTGTCGTGCCCGCGAAGGGAAAATAACGGCATGGTGCTTAAAGTCATCGAGCTGTCGCTCAGGCAGCGGACGGTCGTGCTGCTGGCGACGCTCGCCCTGTTGGGCGTGGGCGTGTGGTCGGCGTTGCGGCTGCCGATTGACGCCGTGCCGGACATCACGAATCCTCAGGTGCTCATCAACACCGCGGTGCCCGCACTTGCACCGGAGGAAATCGAAAAACTCGTCACCCTCCCACTGGAAAGCCAAATGGCCGGACTGCCGGGCATGATCGAACTGCGCTCCCTCTCGAAGTTCGGACTGTCGCAAATTCGCATGACGTTCGAGGACGACGTGGACCTTTACCGCACGCGACAACTGGTGACTGAACGGCTGTTGAGTGCCGCAGAAAAGCTTCCGCCCGGTTTGCAGCCACGGCTTGCGCCCATCAGCACCGCGCTCGGCGAGATTTATTATTACTCGGTCGAGTTCACCCCCGACACGCCGAACAAGCCGCTCACGCGGCACGAGCAGTTGCAATCGCTCAAGCAGATTCAGGAATACGTCATCAGCCCGTTACTCCGCGCCACGCCCGGCGTGGCCGAAGTGAACACGAGCGGCGGTTACGACCGGCAAATCGTTATCAGCCCCGACCCAGCGCGGCTGGCCAGCGTGGGTCTAAGTCTGGAGGAATTGGCGCACGCCATCGGCGAGAACACTCAAAACGTCGGGGGAGGATTGGTGGAAATCGGCGGCGAACAAATCGTCATCCGCGCCAACAGCCGTGTGAGCACGCTGGAGGAGATCGCACAGCTTCCGCTCAAGTTCGCCGCAGCGGCGCAGCCGTTGCTCGTTCAGGACGTGGCGCAAGTCGGCATCGGTTCGGGCTATCGCACGGGCTCAGCCACGGTGAACGGCGCGGAGGGGGTGGTGGGCGGCGCGTTGATGCTCGCAGGTGGCAACAGCCGCATCGTGGCGCGCGACGTGGCGGCGAAGATTGCTCACATACAAGAGAAACTGCCTCCGGGCGTCGAAGTGCGGCCGCTTTACAATCGCTCCGACTTGGTTAACCGCACATTGCACACCGTCGAGACGAATCTGTTCGAGGGCGCGTTGCTCGTCGTGGTCATATTGTTCGCCCTGCTCGGCAATTTGCGCGCGGCGTTCATCGTGGCGCTGGCGATACCGCTTTCCATGCTCTTTGCGCTAACCGGAATGGTCGAGAGTCGCGTATCGGGGAACTTGATGAGTCTTGGCGCGATTGATTTTGGCCTCATCATTGATGGCGCGGTCGTGATGGTGGAAAACATCGTCCGCCATCTCGCGCACAAGCAGAGGGAACTTGGGCGCGAACTCACTTCTTCCGAACGATTCCAGGAAGTGCGCTTTTCGGCGAAGGAAGTCGCCAACCCGATGTTCTTCGGCGTGCTCATCATCACCGTTGTCTATGTGCCGATTCTCGCGCTCACGGGCATCGAGGGGAAAATGTTCCGCCCAATGGCGCTGAGCGTGATCTTCGCATTGGCGGGTTCGCTCGTGCTCGCGGTCACGCTCATGCCGGTGCTGTGCTCGTATTTCCTGCGCGGTAGTTTTCACGAGCAGGACAACTGGCTCGTCCGATTCTTCAAGGCGCTTTACACCCCGCTGCTCGCGTGGGCCCTCCGGTTCAAGCGGGTGGTTGTCGCCGCCGCCGTGGTTTTGTTCGGCTCGTCGCTGTTTGTTTTCACGCGGCTGGGCGCGGAGTTCATTCCGCAACTCGACGAAGGCACGATGTTGCTCCAATTCATCCGCAGCAGCAGCGCCGGGCTGGCGGCGTCCACAGACTTGCAAGAGAAATCCGAAAAACGGTTGCTGGAGAAGTTCCCGGAAATCGAACGTATTTTCGGCTTGATCGGCACTGCCGAGATTGCTGTTGACCCGATGGGAGCGAATCTCTGCGACACCTACGTTGAACTCAAACCGCGCCGCGAGTGGCGCAAGCTTGACGGACGGCCTGCGAGCACGGAGCAGCTCATCGACTTGATGCGCCGCGAACTTGCCGTCCACGCGCCAGGCCAGGCCTTCCTGTTCACGCAACCGATTCAGATGCGTTTCAACGAAATGATGGCCGGCGTGCGCGCCGACATTGCCGTGAAAGTCTTCGGCGACGATTTCAAGGAACTCGAACGGCTCTCCACCGAGATTCGCGACTTGCTGCGCAAAATCCCAGGCGGAGGCGACGTGGAGTTCGACGCGTTCGGGCGTTCGCCCTTGCTGGAAATCAAACCCGACCGCGACGCGCTGCGCCGCTACAATATGCAGGCGGGCAACCTCAATCATGCCATCTCGACCGCGCTTGCGGGTGAGGAAGTCGGCAGTGTGATCGAAGGCAACCGGCGCTTTCCTATCGTGGTGCGACTCGCGGAAGACTCTCGCCGCAGCGTGGACACGATGAAGCGTCTGCCAGTGCGAACCGAAACAGGCGGACTGCTCACGCTCGGCCAGGTCGCGAAGTTCCAAATGACCGAGCAGGTCGGTGTGGTCACTCGCGAATCCGGCCAGCGGCGCGCCGCAATTCTGGTGAACCTGCGCGGACGGGATGTGGAAGGTTACGTCAAGGAAGCGCTCGGCCGTATTAAAGCCGAAGTGAAGTTTCCGCCCGGCTACTACTACGAATTCGGCGGCCAGTTCGAGAATCTGCAAAAGGCTCGAGCGCGACTCGCGCTCATCGTGCCGATGGCGTTGGTGTTTATCTTCGTTCTCATTTTCTTGAGTTTTGGAAGCCTTCGGCAAGCGGCGATGGTTTTCGTCTGCGTGCCGCTCGCCGTGACGGGCGGTGTGTTCGCGCTATGGATGCGCGACATGCCGTTCACCATCAGCGCGGGCGTGGGATTCATCGCGCTGTCCGGCATCGCCGTGCTGAACGGCATCATGCTCATCAGCTTCATCAATCAGTTGCGCCGCGAGGGCCGCAACGTGCGCGATGCGGTCGTGCAAGGCACGCTCACGCGCCTTCGTCCGAAACTGATGACCGCGCTCGTCGCCAGTTTCGGATTCGTACCGATGGCCTTTGCGACCGGCGCAGGCTCAGAAGTGCAGCGCCCGCTCGCGACCGTTGTTATCGGCGGCATTATCACTTCAACTTTCCTCACGCTCGTCGTGCTGCCCGTGCTCTACGAGTGGATCGAGCGAAACCGCCCAGCGCTAGCCGTGGTGACCACCGAAACAAGCCTACCGGACATCACTGGATCAACCCCATGAAGAAATCAGTGAAACTGCTCACATTGGCGGCGTTCTTGGCGCCAGATTGCTCACACTGAATGCTGACGACAAGAAACATCTTGGCGGACCAAAGAGCGGGCGTCTGCTTGAAAAGACCGAACCAAGGGCTGAATTCTTCCTGGAGAAAGACCATACTGCAATCATCACATTCAATGGTGCTGCGTTGACACGCATTCAAGACGCGGCGCGATCCGTGACCGTCATCGCCAACGCTCCTGGGGGAAAGAAGACGGTTGAGTTCGAGAAGCAGGATGATGTGCCCGTCAGCAGAACCAAACTGCCGGAAAGAGACGGCTACAACCTGGTGGTGCAATTCAGGCCGACGGCAGAGGCCAAGCCTCAGAACTTCCGTTTCAAGTTGGAGACGCGCACCTGCGGCTGCTGCCATCGCGCCGAATATTCCTGCACCTGCGATGAGTGACCGGGCTCGCCATGGCTTGCCATCAGTTGAACCAACCGATAATACCGCTTGCTCG
>CANLCA010000045.1 GCA_947487925.1 Verrucomicrobiales bacterium
CCTGGACGCTTCGGAGCCCTTCCTTGTTGATGATGACGATCTCGCCGGGCGCCACGTCGCGAACGAACTGTGCGTGGATGAGATCGAAGGCACACGTTTCGCTTGCGAGCACCCAGGCATCACCGACCTTGCCGATGGAGAGAGGCCGAAACCCATGGGGGTCGCGGACTCCGATCAATTCCTGCTCCGTCATAATGACGAGAGAATACGCTCCTTCTATGCTTCGAATGCTTTGGACGAGACTGTTCTCGCGACCACCAATCGTAGGCTGGGCCAAAAGGTGCAGGATGATCTCGCTGTCGACTGTTGTTTGAAAAATGGATCCCTTGCTCTCGAGTTCATCCCTGAGGAAGGCTGCGTTGGTGAGGTTTCCGTTGTGGGCGATGGCGATTTGGCCGCGGCCGCAATCCACCGTCAAGGGTTGAGCGTTTCTCAGGTGGGACGAGCCTGTTGTGGAATAACGCGTATGCCCGAGGGCCATGGTGCCCCCAAGATCGTTGAGGACGTTTCCCGAAAAAACCTGGGACACGAGCCCCATTCCCTTGTGGACCAGAAAACGGCCTCGATCACACGAAACAATCCCGGCGCTTTCCTGGCCGCGGTGCTGGAGGGCGTAAAGGCCATAATAAGTCAGCTCGGAAGCGTTCGGGTGGCCGAAAATACCGAATACACCACAGTAATGCTTGGGATAATGCTGCATGGAGCTGATCGTTCAGTGCGTGCGGTTCTGATCCAACCTTGACCCCGGATTTCAGGCAAGTACCAAGTCATCGCATTCCAGATTGATTCTCTTGGCGCGAAGAATATCCTGATCCTCCAATGAACGTGGATGTGGGCATCTGGCATAAACTGACCAAGATCGTCTTGTTCCTCCTCTTTGTCGCGGCTGTGCTGACCGTAGGAGTCCTTTATATGCCGCTGATCCGGCAAAACGAAGGAATGCGCCGAGAGGTGGTGCGTTTGGAAAATATGAAGCGCGAAAACGAGGAAAAATACAAACGGCTCAAAGCTGAAATCGAAGCAATCCGCACCGATCCAAAAACGGTGGAACGTCTCGCACGCGAACGGATGAGCTACGCCAAGACCAATGAAACCGTGATCCGCTTTGAGCCCCTTCAGGACGGTCGGCCCTGAGCGAGAGCCAGTTCTTGTCAGGGAACTCCTGTCGGGAGTCATCAATTTTCATCGATCAGACTCTTCCATTCAGTCCTAAAACAGGATTTGCCCATGACGAGTAATCGTAAGATCTTGGTGATAAAGTGTTTCCGAATCACTCACCAGATCCGTCAAGGGAATGCCTCATTCCTCGTCAAGTCTCTCTCATGCAGGCTGGTGTAAATCTTCACGCCGATCCATTGCCGTTTTAATGTTCAAAACCGTGTGATGGTAATTTTCAGGAATGCGGCCGAACCTCTGGTCGCGTCCAAACCCCAGGTTTCGGTCGAGGTTTCGAGGCTGTTGCGACGTGTTCCAATGAGTGTTGCGGGAAACCAATGGACTAGATCCAACGAGGCTTCGACAGAGAGCAGGATGTCGTCGGCGCGCAGATTTCGTGTGAAACTGACGGAAAACCTGCCCTGTTCATCAACCCCGAATGCGATGGGTAGCGGGCCCGAGTCTGGGTCGTCATCGCGGGTGCCGAGGGCGTATTCGGCAAACGCCGGAAGCCCGTCGCGATCGGCGTCGTCGGTTGCCACTCCTGAGAACAGCGAGGAATCGGACGTGCCGGGGCTTCCGTCGGGAGCGGTGTCGAGGCGCCACGCCTTTGGATTTCCAACACCTAGTTGCGGGTGTGCGAGAACGATAGAGAATGGTTTTTCTAGTCCACTCCCAGGCCAGGGTTCAATGGAATCATAAGCGAAACTGGTGAGAGTTTGGTTATCGGGTCCGAACAAGGTGATCCTTTCCCCCGCGGAGGCAAGAGTTCCCGTGTAGGTTCCGGCTGGCGTCGTGGTATCGGGCCGTTTTGAGTAGAAGCGGTAGAGATCATTGACGAGAACCAGCCGTTGTCCCGGCGCGAGCAGGGTGTCATAAAAGTCAGGAAAACTAAATTGAACTCCCTCCGAAACGCGGGTTCCACGGAGGTTGAGTCCTTGCGAGCCGATGTTCAGCAGCTCGACAAAATCGGCTCCCCCTGCGAAGGCATTGGGCGAAGCGAAGTGGAGCTCGCTTACGACGAGGTCCCCTGGCGACACCGGGGTATTTCCGACTTGAAAGAAACTTTCATTGAGCGCTGACCAAAGTGCTCCGTCTTTGGCGCGGCTTTTCACAATCGTGTTGCGGGCGATCTCCAATGGAGATCCTGGGGTGTAATTCTTCGCGCTGAGAGAAAGCGCTCCGCCCGGTAGCCGGGGATCGGAGCCGTCCAGGGTAAAGTAGACGCTCCCTCGCGTTTGTGACAGGAAACGCGCGCTGAATCCGAGCGGGACCGAACCCCCTTGCTGGTTCAGAACAGGGGCATTGATGGCGGGATAAAAGCCAGCATTGCGCCACTGGCTCAACACTTCCGCGGTTCGTCGGGGGAACCAGTTCGTGAGCACATAATCGCGGCGCCCTGCCCACGAGGAGGGTGTCAGGTAATTCCAACGCGCGGCTTCGGCGATGAATGCCCGGTTTATTTCACCGCACTCCCTTAGAAGTCGGGCCTTGTTACGCCCGGGAGTCAGAACGCCTTCGAGGAAGAGTGCGCGATGGATTCGGTCCGCAAGAAGGGTCCTGTAGTCTGCGTTTCCTTCCTTGAACAACATGGAGAAAATGCTCCCGGGCCCGTCTCCGGCACTGCGACCGGGCGCCCCGCGTGAGGTGCGATTGTCGGCGGCGCAGTACCAGGGCCCGCAGAACCAGCCGTCCGCGTCGTTGAGGCAGAACTTGAACCCGGACCCGGGTGTTGTGGGCCCTACGCAGCGGTATTCATCCTCACTGCCACCGAACATCCACATCAGCATATAATCGACATATTGAGGCACATCTAGCCAAGCCTTGATGGCTCCATAATTGCCCCTCAAAGCTTTGATTCTTGTCCAGGTCGAACCATCACCATCGTAAGGAACTCCGGGGTCCGGCCATCCACCGACATTCCAGTTTCCGTTGATGGACTCGTAATTCTCACGAACACCCCCGAGGTATCGGCGGTGCATGGCGGCTCCCCACCGTTCGCGAAGGTGGTAGAGCCCCCAGTAGATGCCATTCAGATAAAGGTGGACGAAACGCCCATGTGGATTGAGGTGTCCCATGTCTCGGAGTGTTTCGTCCGTGAACAGATTGGACATGTAGAAACCGCGCTGGGACATGTCGTGGGACCCTCCTCGAAGTTCGAGTTGATCAAACTCTTGTATCGCGGGAAGGTTTTGGTCGTGGCCTTCGAAAATTGGATAACTGACTTTCGAGGCCCCATATTCAGGTCGGAAATAGAGGCGAAAATTCTTTTTGGCGAAATCCGTGAACGCTCCGCCGTAGAGCCGGGCGCCGCAGTTTGCCTGGAACCCTTTTGAACCCTTTGGATCGATCCATTCCACTGAAGCCAGTGTTTCGGTGGTTCCGTTGATCGTGGCGGAGCCCGCGAGGGAGATGCTTGGCACATCAAGTAATCCGGGCCGGATGGAGTTTGAGTAGGCGGTGTTGCGTGTGATGGCGGTGCTCATGACCGAAGAGGCGATCACTTTGTCGGGAAAAATGAAGGTGTGCGTCCCCACCGGCGATGGTGCCCAGAGGGTCTTGAACGCAGCGACGCGCAGGATGGTGGTGCTGTTGATGATCAGGGGCGTGGTGTAGGTGGACCCATTGGCGAGGGTGGGCTCGGATCTGTTCGTTGTGAAACGCACGATTGAGTCGGGCGTCGTGGCGGATAGGGAAACTGTGATGGGTGCTTCGTAAAAGCCGCGCCCCGTTTCGATCGTGGGCGATTCAACGATGCCTGCGTAGGCCTGGCCATTGTTAATTCCAGGTGTAGGGGGGCGCATGAACCCCGCCGAACCGTTGGACCCTTGCCCAAAACTGATGCCTTGAAACTGGATTGGAAAAGACTTTGGTGAAGGGTAGGTGGCCGGAAAACGTTGGAGCAAACTCTGGCCGTCACGATCCACCATTGCCAGGTAACCGCCGTTGGAGCTGAGCTTGAAGTTCGTGTGCAACTCCTTGCCCGGATCAAGCCGGTTTTTGCCGGAAGCAAAAACAACCAGAAACCCATTGGCCGGGATGCGAGCAGTCGGAAATTTCCAAAGTTGCGGAACCTTCGGGTCATCGGTCAGATAGTAACCGCTCAAATCAAGGCCAAAAGCATTGGGATTTTGCAGTTCAATCCAATCCGAGGAGTCGCCATCGCCGTCCTTTACATCGCCGTTGTTCGCGGCCAGAAACTCGGTGATGACGGGCGGCGCTAAGAGGACCCCGACTCCGATGGAGATTGAGGCGGTCACCATTCCCCCCTCGTTGGTCGCCGTGAGGATGTAGGTCGTGGTGGTGGAGGGGGTCACGAGTCGCGTCCCGTTTGTGGGTGCGATCGATCCAATGCTTGGCGCCAGCGAGGCTCCGATCGCTCCATCGAGCACCCAGCGGAGCGTTGTGGACCCGCCCGGCGCCAGCGTGTCTTCATCGGCAGCGAACGACTTGATCGTAGGCGGGATTCCACCGTAAACCTCGATCTCCGCCACCTGCGGGTTGTAGGCGGCGCCGCTGTTGTTGACGACGCGAACGAAGCGGCCACTGAAAGCACCGGCCGGATCGAGATTGGAAGTCAGGGTATCCGATCCGGCACTGGGCGGAAAGGAGTTGTCGGCCCGCATGACCGTCGACCAGGTCAGCGCTCCGGGGTCGCCTTCCTGATCGGCGTAGACCTCTACGCGGTAGTTGCTCAATCTTTCCGGGCAACATCCATCGGCCCGGCCGCGCAGGACGATTCTCTCGAGGGATCGAGTGCGACCGAGGTCGACTTCGAAAAAATAGCCTTTGTTTCCGGTGGCAGCGCGAGGGTGTGTGAAAGTGTTCGGATCGCCATCAGTGAGTGTGGCGACACTCAGGCCGCCCCAGGTCGGGCCTGAAGAGATGACGGGTTGTCCTTGCGCAATATTCTGGCGTGCGGCTGGCTGCCCGTACAGCGGGCCAGCAACGCAAACGGTTGCGATCAGAGTGAGAAGGGTCCAGGCCGAGATCATAGATTCTTCGGACTCTTCAGATAGACTCGAAGGAATGTGGAGATATACCCTCCGATTGGACAGAGTGCTTCAAATTCATGTCTTTTGGCGTTCGTTCGAATCGTCACAATACTCGGCTTTTCAAAGTTTCTGATCCAAGCGCAACCAGTGGAGCGTAGTGGTTTGATCTGGCTCTATCCAGTCGAACCGTTCAGGAGCGATTCCTGTGCCAATTGAAAACTCGGAACGGTTTGGTTTCAGAATTTGACTTGAATCTGGATTGGGCCATCCTCAGCTTGTTTTGAAGTGGAGTGGCTGACGCCTTTAACCCTACGGGATTCCTCCTTTGGACACGGGTCTACGGGGGCTCTTTTCTTGTGTGAACGTTCCTTGATGGCTATGATTTCTCCATGTTAAAGAAGCAAATCGAGACGAAATGGGGGCGGTTTTGAAAGAGTCGCTCATTGGAAAACCTGAGGCCCAATGATCGGCGATCCTCCATCAGTGGGCGCGTTGGCGGCAAAACCGCGTTGGCTGGCCCTGCTCCATCAAGGTGAGAATTGGCTTCTCGTCACGGTGCTTGGCGCCATGCTGCTGCTGCCGGTATCGGAAGTGTTGCGGCGGATGGGATGGCCCATTGGAATTCGTGGGGCGGATGATTTCCTTCGTCACTTGACCTTGGTCGCGGGGATGCTGGGCGGAGTGATTGCGGCGCGGGAAAACCGACTGCTTGCCCTGTCGAGTCTCCCACAGTTTCTGACCGGCTGGAAAAAGAGGGCAGCGGCTAAGATCAGCGGGATATTTTCGGCTCTTGTCACCATTTGTCTGGCGGTTGCCGCAGCCCAATTTGTGATCAGCGAACAGGGTGCTGGAACCACACTGGCATATGGGGTGCCGACATGGTGGTTGCAGGCGTCTTTGCCTGTTGGGTTTGGATTGATCGTGCTGCGTTTGCTTTGGCACTCGGCGGAAACGTGGTGGGGCCGAGCGATGGGGGTGGTCGTTGCGGCGGCAGCGTGCTGGTTGGTGCTGCATCCCCCGTTGGCGCCTGCAAAGCTGGTGATTCCAGCGATGGTGATGTTGGTCATCGCCACGGTGTGCGGCGCTCCGATCTTTGTGACCCTGGGAGGTGCCGCGGCGATCCTTTTTTGGGGCAGGGGAGCGCCACTGGCTTCGTTGGAGGTGGATCACTACGACCAGGTGACAAACCCTATTTTGGCGATGGTTCCGCTGTTCACACTCGCGGGATATTTTCTGGCGGAGAGCGGGGCGTCAAAACGGTTGGTGCGGGTATTCATGGCATGGTTTGGACATATCCGCGGCGGACCTGCCATCGTCACGGCGTTAGTGTGCGCGTTCTTCACGACATTCACAGGGGGTTCGGGTGTGACAATCTTGGCATTGGGCGGGATGTTATTGCCCGTCCTGCTCACCGCAAACTTTTCCGAACGGAACGCCCTAGGACTGCTGACGGGTGCGGGGTCGTTGGGGATCTTGTTCCCACCTTGCCTGCCCTTGATTCTCTATGCGCTGATTGCCCAGGTGCCGGTGCGCGAGATGTTTCTTGGAGGCATTTTACCAGGCTTGGTCATGGTTCTGCTCGTGATCGCCTGGGGCGTGCGGATGGGAAAGGTCGACGAACTCGATCGGAGGCGGTTCGATTTTCGCGAGGGGCGCGCTGCGATTTGGGATGCGAAATGGGAGTTACTGTTGCCGGTGGTGGCCTTTGGGACTTTCTTCAGTCGATTTGCTCTTCCGACGGAAGCGGCGGCGGTCACGGCGTTGTATGCCCTGTTTACGCAGACCGTTGTGCATCGGGATCTCAAACCAATTCGGGACGTTCCGCGGGTAATGGCTGAGTGCGGGCTCCTGGTCGGAGGGATTCTCCTGATTCTCGGCACAGCAATGGGTCTTACCAATTTTCTCATCACCGAACATGCGCCGGAAAAACTGGTGGATTGGGCTACAGCGACGATCCACTCGAGGTGGATCTTTCTGCTGGGGTTGAATGTGATTCTGATTCTCGTGGGTGGGTTGATCGAGATATACGCGGCCATAGTTGTGATGGTCCCCTTGCTGGTGCCGGTGGGATTGGCGTTTGGCCTCGACCCGGTGCATCTCGGAATAATCTTTCTGGCGAACATGGAACTGGGTTACCTCGCGCCGCCTATTGGGCTAAACTTGTTGCTGGCCTCGTATCGGTTTAATAAGCCGATTGTGGAGGTGATGCGCGCGGTCATCCCGATGTTGCTTGTTCAATTCGTTGGGGTGCTGTTGATCACCTATTTGCCCTGGCTCACGACCTGGTTGCCGAGTCTGTTTAAGTAACACTAGGGTCCAAGACGGAGCCACAGGGTTTTGAGATGCGCCGGTTCAGCGCGGGTGATCGGGAAATCAGGGGGTTGGGCCCGGTATTGTGATTGCAGAACAGGACGTCCAATTTGGGCGAGAGTCGCTCGGACAATCGAGTCGAACTTTTCGGGGCCGATACCCGCTGCGTTGGTGGAGAGGAACAGCACCCCGCCTGGCGCGACCACCGACGAGGTCGCCGACACCAATTCCGGCAATTCCCTTTCGATCTTAAAGGTTCCTCTGTCCTTGGATTGGGAGAAGGTCGGGGGATCTGCGATCACGAGATCAAAAACGCGGCCTTTCTTTGCGAATCGTTTGACCCAATCGAAGGCGTCCCCGAACAGGAAATCGTGGTGGTCGGGGTTGAGCTGGTTATGTTGAAAGTTGCGCCGTCCCCATTCCAGGTATTTCTTAGACAAATCGACACTTGTGGTGTGCGCGCCTGCGATGGCCGCGCAGACCGAAAAGCCGCATGTGTAAGCGAACAGGTTCAGGGCGGATGCCCCGGCCAAGCCGGATTCACGGATTAGAAAGTCGGGTCCGACATAGTTGGTGGCGACGTGTCGGCGATTGTCGCGTTGGTCCAGGAACAAACCCACGGAGTAGCCTTCATTGAACCGAATTTCGAATTGAACACCGTTCTCCCTGATCTGCACGGGTCCATCAGACTCAACGCCGTACAGACGTTGGGGAGAGACTTGGGCGCCCGGTTTGCCTCGGATGTGACGGTCTAACAGCTTGTGCCAGACACATTGCGAGCGGGTTCCCGTCGCGATGGCGCGGATGATCTCGAGCTCGTTTTGTGAAGGTGGAGACGCGGTTTTGCAGAGGAGTTGGTCGGCGAATTTCTCAAGATAAAGCCCCGGGATCACATCGGCTAGTCCGTGGCGGATACAGAATGCGTCGGTAGATCGCGGGTTGATAATGGCCCTCCGAATCTCATCCGCCGAGGACTCCGCAAAACGGGGTGGCGCGGAAAACACCAGTTCTTCGGCGGACCCGGGGTGTTTGCAATGCAGACTGCCAGCGTGAAGATGGAGCCGATGGGCCGGGGATCCTCCGTAGAGAGTATCGCCCAGGATGGGTATTCCGATGTGGGCCGCTTGGACACGGATCTGGTGGGTTCGCCCTGTGAGGGGAATCGCCTCGAGGAGTGTGCCGGCGGGGTGGGGGCCAACCTTTCTGAACCGGGTATGAGCGTCATTGGAACCTAGCCTGAGGGGGCGGGTGGCGTATTTGTCACCGATCCGATGGATATCAGTTTCGACAGATTTTTCCTCAAACAGCACGGGGCGATCGGTGACAAAGAGGTATTGTTTTCGAGTGGATCGGCAAGTGAACTGTTCGGTCAGGGACTGGTTGGCCAAACTGGTCTTTGTGAATAGAAGAATGCCCGAAGTCTCTTTGTCGAGCCTATGGATGATGGCGAGGGATTCCCAGCGAGGCTCTCGATTTTTAAGCCATTCGTACAGACCTTCACCCGCCCAAGGGGAAGGGCTGTGGGTGTTCCAGCCAGGGGGCTTGTTGGTCACCAGGAGATCCTCGTCCTCGTGGACGATGAGGGCAGCTAAGACCTCAGGAGAGTGGATCTGGGGGTTCACCAAAAATTCCAGGCCCCTTTCCAGACCACCCAACCACCGAGCAACAGGTTGGTGATGGCATGGGCAAACAAGGCATCTCCGAGCCGACCTTTGCGAAGAACGAGCCATTGGTAGGCGAAGCCGCACAGAATTCCCGGCAACCATTCCCCATGGGCGAATCCGAAAATCGCCGAAGTGATAATCCACGCTCGCCAGTTTTTGACCGAGAGAGACACTTTCGTGAAATCTGGGTTGAGGACGTAGCGATAGAGGAACGATCTGTAAAACATTTCTTCGATAGGAGGCACGATGATCGATGAGCCAATGAGGCGCGTCGCGATAACCGCGACAGCCAACGCGGATCCCTCGCCGAATTCAGCATTGGGGTTCCATGGTTTTCCCGCCGGCCCCAATTTGGGATAGAGAGAATCGAGCCCCACCCAGACTGCGAACACGGCCACACCGACAAAGACGGCTTCCCCGCTGAAACTCCAGCGCAGCTCAGCCACTACGGGGCGTACGGACCAAACCATCCAGGCCCCAAGGGCCGTTTTGAGCGCATAGATCCAGTATCGCGAGGATTCTCCGAGAAGACCCTGGCATGCGGTGAGGAGGACGAAGAAAACAAATGGGGCGACCCGAGCGTGTAACGGCGATTGCTGCAGGAATTGGAGCGGAGACATGAGGTTCTGGTTAGGGAGAGGCTCAGAGTGGGGGAGCTATGGGGCGCCGTGGCTACGGCAAAATCAAGTGAAGTTTGCCCCTTGATTCCGCAGCGATTAATTGAGCGAAAACACCTTTTTCTGACCTTGCCATTCGAGGGTCACCGAACTGCGTTCGATCTTCTTGACCACAATGCCTTCAACATCCTCGCCCAAGGACAGAACTTCCCCGAGCAGGAGAACTTTTCCGTTGATGAGGACCGAAGGGTTCTTAATTCGAAAAGCGATCCCTTGCAATTTGATCGCGGGGAACGCTTGTTCGGTGGAAGGCCCTCCAGCTTTTGGATCACCGGCAGATTTGGGCGGATCCTTACGAGGGGTAGCAACGGACGTTGTGCCTGAACTGGGGTTTGTCGAAACGGGTTTCGGAGTTTTGCCGGAGGCTGGTTGTGTCGTGGCGGCGGGCTGAGGTTTTGCAGACTTTGAGACCACAGGCGCCTTTTCGGTCGGCGGTGGTGGTGGAGAGGCGACTGGCGTGGAACGAGGGGCCTGAGCGACCACTTTGACGGGTTCGGCGGCGGGAGGAGGACTCTTTGCTGGCGGGGTGGCGGCCGGTGAGGCGACGGGTGGCGGAGATGTCGTCTTTGTTTTGGCCGGAGCCTGGTCGACTGCGGCTTTTTCAACAGGTTTCGACGCATTCAACTGTTCGGGGGCAGCATTCGAACGCTTCCGCCAGCTCAAAAACCCCCATGTCGCTCCCCCGATGACGAGTAGGATGAGGATAGAAATGATCAGGACGGAGAGATTGATTTGGCCCCCGCGGGGGCGACCTCCGACGACC
>CANLCA010000046.1 GCA_947487925.1 Verrucomicrobiales bacterium
AATGCCGCTATTCATGGTGCTTGGAACCGCAGTCGGAAAGTTTTTGACGGACCGGTCCCCGCTTCAACGTGGATACTGGCTGATTGCCCCTCCAGAACGACTAATGAAGAGAGCCAATTCCAAGGCGGATCGGCTTCATTTCTCGAAACCCTGGCTGATCGCCGCGACGCTCCTCCTGGAATTTCTCAGCCTGTTCTGGCTATTATCGATCGATCAAAAGGTGTTTGTCCTTCATGGCAATCCTGAGAGCACGACGCTTCTTTACTGGTTCGCCCTTTTCGGGTCCACCGTTTTACTCCTCACGACATGCTTCGTGGCGCACACAAGGGGACTGACAAGATTTGGGTTGTCGCTTCTGCTGCTGCCGCTGCTATTCCTTTGGATCATTCCAATGGGGTTCTCTGTTTTGGTTTCGGACCCAAGGATGAATTGGCGATTGCTGGGTCTCTTTTACCTTGGGGGATATGTCGTCGGCAGGCTGCTCCTGCGTCTTTGCCCTCTCCAACGAGGCGCCGTGACGATAGAAACCAGTGGAAAATGGCTGTCCCTATCCTGGATGAGGCAAAGAATCTCGAGCCGGCGCACGGCTCGCCTTGCCTTGCGATTCGGAATCGGGTTGGTGTTCTTTTATCTTGTGGAGGACTGGCGCGGGATCCACGCATGGAACAAAGCCAAAGCCAGGCTCGAAGCTCAAGGGGCCAAGGTGGAATGGAGCGCGTTCGTTCCCAAAAAGGGCGTGCGCGATGCCGAAAATGTTTTCAAACATCCGTTCATGCAAAAATACGGCATCAGAAGGGGATGGACCACCTCTGTCCAAAATCCGAAATGGTGGGACCACGGGTTCGTTGGTTATGGGCTCGACGCGGGCATTCCCATTCCGATGGCCACGTTGAAGAAACTTCCCCGCCAGCCCGAATCCAGGAGCCCCATCTTGTCGCGGAATCCGAATCGGACTCGTTCCCAAGACAACGCCGATATAGCGTTTACAAACAGCCCACTCACTGACGTGGTTCGCATCCTCGCCGGACAAGCGGGCATTGACGTCACAATGGACCTCGATCAACACCCATTTGTGACGCCCAAAACCTCGCAATGGGATTCCACTATCGGGCAGTGGCGGTACACCAATGAGACCACGGTTGTGTCTTTCAACACCACGAATTCCACGCCTGAGGCCGCCTTGGATGCGCTTCTACAAAACCATCACCTGCGGCCGGAATATAACACCCAATCCGGTGTTTACCATCTCAAGCAAGCGCGTGTTTCCTTGAACGAGTTGATGGACCGTCTCTCTAGGAACGATTCTGAACTCCGTCAGTTGGACGAGGCGCTCCAACGCCCCCACGCGCAACTCGACTGGACTGAAGACACTCCCCTCAACGACATCCCCTCCCCTGATTATGTTTTGGTGCGGACAGCGGCGCAGGGCTTGGCCACTCGCAGCAAAATTCATTTGCTTCAGGACAATCCAGATGCCGCGCTTCGGGATGTGCTATTGATCGGACGCGTGACCCAATCGTTGACGGCGCATCGAACTTTAGTGGGTGGGATGATGAAAGTGGCGCTTGGAGGATTGCTCGCCGGGGTTCTCGAAGAAGGCTTGGCCGAGGGGCTTTGGCCCGCCACTCACCTGGAGGCTGTTCAAAAGACGATCACTCAGCTTGATTTGCTGGAAGGGTGGTACGCAGGCATGGAAGGCGAACGGGCCATTGGGCTTGAGATAATCAGGCGGCTTGGGAGTCCCTGGCGATATCCGAAGCACGGCCTGGATTTCATGGGAATGCTCAAAATGTCCAGCCTTCCCGCACCCACTAACTACACTCATGTAGAAAAGCTTTTTGCCATCGCCATGTTGCTGCCGCCGCGCGGATGGTTTTATCAAAACATGGTCAGCTACCTCGAAATGCCAAATATCCTGGCCGCCATGGATCTTCCCCGTGGGCGGATCCGACCAGCAAACCGCGGCTACGGAGCCTCAATCGAAGAGCTCGCCGAAAGACGGTCGCCTTACACGATTCTGACATCAATCGCCATTCCGAACTTCAACAAAGCCCTAACTCGCACAGGAAAGATTCAGACCCAAGTCAATCAGGCAATCATCGCCTGCGCCTTGGAACGTCACCGCGTAGCCAAAGGGAGCTATCCGGAAACCCTGGCTGCGCTGCTCCCCGAATTTGCCGCAAAGTTGCCGCACGATCTGTTTGACGGACAACCGCTCCGATACCGCCGCATGGAGAACGGCCGATACGTGCTCTATTCGATCGGATGGAATTCCAAGGACGATGGCGGCGCCCTGGAACCGCTCAAAGAGGGCGAGTCGCAAGCCCAATGGAGCGACGAGAAAGGCGACTGGGTATGGCAAGGCGTGCCGAAGCGGTGAGCGTGAGGTTCGGCAAAATCAGCGATCGACTGAGCTTCGCCATCCCTGGTTCACGGAGAGAGGAAAAACCTCCGGCGAACGGACGCGAATCGTGGTCATGAACCTGGGAGCGCCGGCGTCTTCGCCGGCACATCCGGCCCCCCATTCAACCTGGAAAAGCAGCTGAGAAACCGCTAATCCTCGCTAATCATCACTAATCCTGAAAAGAGCAATTGAATTCACCGCAAAGAACGCAGAGAACGCAAAGCCAAGCACTGGTGGAGTTCTAAAGACGGATAAGCCTCATCCGGTCGGTGACCCTTTGAAGAGTCATCGTTTTTCGCAACTCATTCCCTTTGTGTTCTTTGCGATCTTTGCGGTTAAATGAACTGCCGGATTAAGGATGAGTGGTTCAACTTCCGTTTTTCGGTTCAATCTCGCCGGCGAGACGCCAGCGCTCCCAGGGTGGTTCGTGCAAAGATTGCGGATGGGTGGCGACTGATTGCTGATTACTAATCACTGGCCCCCATCTCATCGAAAAACTAATCTGGCGGGGTTTGCTCTTCCCGCTCGCATGAAATGATTGGGGAACCAACTCATGAAACCTATAATTCCTTCGAATCAACCATCGGATCCGCGTGTGAGGGAGCTATTCCTTAAAGCTCTGGACATCGCGGAGGCTACGCGACGCCTGCGATTCCTCGACGGGGCCTGTGCCGGGGATACCGACTTGCGCTCTCAAATCGAGGACTTGCTGGCCAACCATCGAGACGACAGCTTTTTGGAGCATCCCGCCATTCAGATGCAATCCACAACGGATTCCGCTTCCGCCGTCACGGTAGGCGGCGCAGCCGCGGAATCGGCCAGGACCGTGACGGGTGCGTCGCCCACCGAGCGAGTTGCGCCGAAAGACATCCGTTACTTTGGCGACTACGAGGTCCTCGGAGAGATTGCCCGAGGAGGCATGGGGGTGGTGTATCGGGCCCGGCAAAAGAGCCTCAACCGTATCGTGGCCCTCAAAATGATCCGGACCGGCCGACTGGCCGACGACGCCGAGGTCAAACGCTTTCGCACCGAGGCCGAAGCGGCGGCCAATCTCCAGCATCCGAACATCGTGGCCATCCATGAGATCGGCGAGCACGAAGGGCAGCACTATTTCTCGATGGATTACGTGGAAGGGAAGGACCTCGCTCAACTGGCCTCGAGCGGCCCTCTGCCCACGGCGCAGGCGGCCCGATACGTGAAAACGATCGCTGAATCCATCGCGTACGCGCATGAACGCGGCACGTTGCACCGGGACCTGAAGCCGCACAACGTGCTGATCGACCAGCAAGACCAACCGCGGATCACGGACTTCGGCCTGGCAAAGCTCACCAAACAAGACAGCAGCATCACCCAGGAAGGCGCTGTGATGGGGAGCCCAAGTTACATGCCACCGGAACAGGCGTCCGGGAAGATCGCGGAGATAGGCCCGCACAGCGATGTGTACTCGATCGGGGCGGTGCTTTACCATTTGCTGACCGGTCGGGCTCCGTTCGCGGGAGAAACGGCGGTGGCGACGCTACGGCAAGTCCTGGAGGACGAACCGACGCCGCCAACCAGCCTGAATCCGAAGGTGCCGGAAGATTTGGAGACAATCTGCCTAAAATGCCTGCAAAAGGCGCCTTCGCAACGGTACGAAACCGCCCGCGAACTTGTTGAGGAGCTGGGGCGTTTTCTGAATTTCGAACCGATTCTCGCCCGTCCCGCCAGCGGATGGCGGCGGGGCTGGAGTTGGGCGCAAAAGAATCCATGGGTGTTCGCGGGCGCCTTCGCTTCGCTGGTGCTCTTTTTTGCGTGCGTCGCCTACGGCATGTTCGAGCGGGCGCGCTTCGCGACATGGCGTCTGACAGCGGGCCCGGCTCGCTTAAAGTACGTGGTCGATTCGCCGGCCATTTTGTTCTTTCAACTATTTCCACTCATGATGGGAGCGCTCTATCTGGAGGGAAAAGCGTTTCAGCGGGATTATCGGAAGCGCAGCGAAGGCGGCGCGGCGAATCCGTCGAAACATTTGTGGCTGCACGTGGGACTCGGTCTTGTGGCCATCGCGGCGGGGATGACCGCCATGGGGCTGCAAATCAAGGCGTGGGCGTGGAGTTCGTCGGTCTCACCCCTGGTGGTTCTGGAAATCCTAAGCGTAATTTGCGCCCTGGGCCTGAACTGGCTGGGCTCCCACCGGGTATGGGAAGCAGTGGGAATGCACGAAACATCACGATTCCGTGGGGTCGTGGACAAAGTGGTTGAGAAGCAGTTGGCGATGGAATGGAGGCGGTGGTCGCCGCTCAAACTGGTCTGTTTCGCGCTTTTCGTTTGGCCGACAACATGGGGGATCGCCCTTCTGGCAGTCGCCTGCTGGGCCGTCAGCACCAGCTTTCTGGGTTTCATCGTCGCGGTCGCCGGAGTGTTCATGAGCATCGGGCTGGTGAGGCTGACGGGTAGGGCGCTCCGGGAACGTCGTCGTCTCTTCACTCACGTTTTTGCCCCATTGGTTTTGGCAGCCTTCGCTTTCGCGCTCGGAACGCTGGCCGTGGATTCCTTCGGGCCACAAGTTTCAAAAACCGATCCGAAGCTCGTTTTTGGAGTCTTCCTCGCAGCCGTTATCGCGGCCACGTTCGTGTCGCTTGGCTTGTTCTTTTTTCGTGGGCCTGCACAAACGCACACTGGCGAACGCCGCCGTTTTCCCGTCAACCCTTGGATCGACGCCCTCCTCGGCGTCGTCTTGTTCGCGGTGATGTTCAAGGCGCTGCACATGGAGGAAAACTGGCGCGGACGACGGGAATGGGCGCGCGTGAAAGCGGAGCTGGCAGCCAAAGGGGAATCGGTGGATTACGACTTCTTCCTCAAACCCGCTGTCCCGGACGCCGAGAATGTGATGGCCCACCCCTTCATGAAAAAGCATTTCCTGAAAGGAACTCCGGACGTTCCAATTGTCCAGTCGTCCGGTCCTTTCCAAATAGCCGCACTGCGAAAGCTGCCTCGACAGCCAAACCCAAACGCGTCCGGCCAAGAGCGGAAGAAGGAGCCATCGTCCTTGCAAGAAATCCTCGATACTTACTCTGGTCAGCAAGTTGCGTTCGATTCTTTGGAAGAAGCACTCCAACGACGTCACTCTCGGGTGGACGGAAGTCGAAAGAATTTGATGAGCATGCCGATTCCCAATTTCAATTCATTTCGCCGGGCCGCCGAAGCTTATGCGCACCTCTGCAGGCTTCATCTCTTGATGGATCAGTCAAGTGCCGCCTTGAAAGACCTGCGAATATTACGACGGATCATGGAAACCGTTTTGTTCAACGAGCCGCCCTACCTGGGAGCTATGAGTTGGAAAGGAAGCTTCGCCATTATCTACGCCAACACATTGGAAGAAACCCTGGGCGCGGGGCTCTGGTCTCTGTCGAACCTGGAGCAGGTTCAAAAGCTCTGCGAAGGCATCGACCTGCTCGGGGATCTCTCTCGGTCGCTGCGTTTCGGTGAGAGAGCGGGCGTGCTTCAATGGCTGGACGTCCTAGGCAAACAGTTCCAATTCGGCAACGGTCCGAATGACGATGCCGGAATCATGAAGCTCATCCCGGACGGCTGGATCGACCAGGAGCGCGCGATCTATGCGAGGTTGTTCCAGTTTCATTTGGAGGGTCTGGATGCCGCAAAACATCGTCTGGACGCTGACGCCATCGAGGCCGCGGATCTAGCCCTCGAAACTGCGAGAAAGAACCTTTCCGGCCTCCACGGGATGATGTCCGCAATCATGATGCCGAAGGGCTCCCTCAAACTTCACCGGACCACCGCAATGACCCAAACCTTGCTGGACCAAGCTTCCCTGGCCTGCGGCTTGGAACATTACCGCACGGCCAACGGTCAGTATCCAGAAACACTCGAAGCCCTGATGCCTCGATTCGCAAGCAGGTTGCCTCACGACCTCTTCGACGGCCAGCCGCTCCGCTACCACCGCACCGACGACGGCCGATACCTGCTCTACTCGGTGGGTTGGAATTCCAAAGACGAGGGTGGCACTATGGGTGCAGTAAAAGATGGGGAATCACGAGCGCCCTGGAGCGATGAAACCGGCGACTGGGTCTGGCAAGGTGTGCAGAAGCGGTGAGTGTGAGGCCCGGCAAAATCAGGTCTCGACAGAGGACAGCCATTGGGACAGACAAACTACACACGGGCAGCATCCCCACCCTGCAAGGGTCGGATGGCCGCGATCACCTTCCACACACGTTCGCGATATGGCTCGCTGGCGGTGGCGTGAAACTCGACTTCAGGTACGGTGTGACCGATGGCTGTGATTTCCACCTCGCCGACGAGAAGGTCCACATCCACGATCTTCACGCGACGGTTGTGCATCTGCTGGGTCTCGTTCATGAGGCGCCGACCTTCTGCCACGCCGGACACGACTTCCGACAAACCGATGGGCATGGGAACGTGGTGAAGGCGATCCTGGCCAGACCTGTTTTAAGTTGTGAATTTCGGCAACTCTCAAGCTACCGAAAGCGGCTGACGAAACAAACTCGGCGCACAGTGCGAAACCAGCGGCACTGTCCTGGTTGAATGGCGGAATTCAAAGCCACGCTCTCAAGTCAGGATTTCGTGGATCACGCGACAGGGTTTGCCATCGGTGATGTGTTGCTGTTGGCCGTTGTAATGGAATGCCAGCTCGGAATGTTCGAAGCCGAGCAGATGCAGGAGCGTGGCATGATAGTCGCTCGGGCTGACCGGATTCACGACCGCTTTGTGGCCGAACTCATCGGTCGCGCCATACACTGTTCCACCGCGAATGCCGCCGCCAGCCAGCCAGGTGCTGAATCCCTGCCCGTTGTGATCACGGCCCGCTTTCTCGGCAGGACCATGATTCTCGGTGACCGGAAGACGTCCGATTTCTCCGCCCCAATGAACGACCGTGGTGTCGAGGAGGCCCCGCGCCTTGAGATCCATGACCAGAGCGGCGGATGGCTTGTCCGTCTTCCGGCAACAATCGGCCAATCCTTTCCGGATGTTCTCGTGGTTGTCCCAGATCTGGCCGTTCACGAACAACTGGACAAAGCGCACGCCGCGCTCGACCAGCCGGCGGGCCAGCAGACAGCGGGTGCCGTACTCCTGCGTGACAGGATCATCGAGACCGTAGAGTTTCCTGGTTGCATCCGATTCGCCGGAGAGATCGAGCGCCTCTCGGGCGGCGAGTTGCATCCGCGCAGCAAGCTCGTAGCTGGCGATCCGTGCTTCAAGATCACTCTCCCCGGGATGCCGTAGCAGGTGTTCGCGGTTTAACTTCTCGAGGTAGTCCAGATTCTGCCGCTGCAATTCACCGCGTAAAAAGGGAGGCGCGTCCAGATTCAGAATACGCGGTTCGCGGGAGCGCACGACGGTGCCTTGAAAAAGTGGCGGCATCCAGCCGTTCGACCAGTTACGCGCGCCATCGACGGGATGCCCGCCGGGATCGGTCAAGACGACGTAGGCTGGCAAATCCTGACTCTCGTTCCCCAGCGCGTAAGTGATCCACGAGCCCAGCGCGGGCCGCCCTGGCTGCGGCCGTCCCGTGTTCATCGACCAGATCGAAGGCTCGTGGCCGTTGATGTCGGTGTGCATCGAGCGGAGCAAGCACACGTCATCGACGATGCGTGCAAAATGCGGAAGCAACTCGGAAACGTCCATGCCGCAGTCCCCGTGCTTTTGGAACTGCCAGGGGCTCCCGAAGAGTTTCTTGCTCGCCCGATCGACGAAACTGTAGGTGATTTCACCCGGATAATCCTCGCCGCTGCGGCGGCTGAGTTCCGGCTTGGGATCGAAAAGGTCAATGTGGCTCGGCCCACCATGCATGAACAGCGAGATCATGGCTCGCGCCCGGCCACCACGGGGAGCGAGCTTCGGCTTGAGATTGAACGATTGCGGCTGGCGCGGGACAGCGGTCGGCGTCGCTAGGAGTCGGTCCTCGCGTAACATCCAGGCGAGTGCAACGCTGCCGACGCCCATCGCGTTTCGTTGGAGGAACTGGCGTCGGGAATGGAGCGGAAGCGGGTTCATGAGGATTCAATCCAGATAGAGGAATTCATTCGAGCTGAGCAATGTCTGACAAAAGCTACGCATCGCCTGGTCTTCAGGCGACGCGGCGGAGCGTGGGTCGGTCTTCTCAACGGAAGGCGGCCTAGCCGGCAACTGGGATTTGATTTGGGCGGTCTGCCGCTCCAGGAACGCGAGCGCAGACTGAAACTCGTCGCGCGACGGTGCCCTCAAGAAGGCCAGCCGCCAGGCGCGCTCGACCTGCGATTCGCGAAATGGCCCAGCATCCCGCCGAAGTCGATCCGCGAAGAACTGCGCCTGCTGGAGTGCAAACTCGCTGTTCATGAGCATCAAGGATTGCGGCGCGACGGTGGAACTTGTCCGCCGCTCGCAATTCACTTCCATCACAGGAGCGTCGAAAGCGTTCAAGAAAGCCAGCGGGCGGCTCCGCCGCACTTCGATGTAAACACTGCGGCGGAATTCCTCCACTCCAATCGAGACCTCCACGGGCATTTTGTTGTCGCCTTGCTTCTTGTCGATGCCCACGACGATTTGACCCACCGCATCTTCGCGCACAGGCACGGGGGGCCCAAACATGTGGTCATTGAGCGCGCCGCTGACTGCGAGCAGGGAATCTCGGATGGATTCAGAATCGAGGCGCTGCGCCGACTTCCGCCAGTAGTGGCGATTCTCGGGATCGATTTCGTCCATGACCGCGTCGCGCGCGGAAGACTGGCGGTAGGCAGTCGATGTCATGATCAACTGGTGCAGCCGCTTCAAACTCCAGCCCAACCCGGGCTGGTCGGGACTATCGTTCTGAGGCGCGACGAACACGGCTGCGAGCCATTCGAGCAACTCTGGATGGGAAGGTCGTTCTCCTTGCAAACCAAAATCCGCCGGCGTGCCTACCAGGCCGCGGCCGAAGTGATGCATCCACACTCGATTCACAATGACACGTGCCAGGAGCGGATTGCCCGAACTCGTGACCCACCTGGAGAACGCGAGCCGGCGACGGGACGTGGGTGGACTTTCCGACGGTAGCGGCAGCTCGGGAGAATGCCCGCCCGGAACCAGCACGGACAGCGTGCCGGGTGGGATTACCTCCTTCGGTTGCCGCGGATCGCCGCGATGGAATCGATAGGTGGCAGGGGCGATGCCGACTGGCTCCGTGAGGACGCTGAGAAAATCCTCGACCGGTTTGCGTGCCCTGACTTCGGCGATTTTCGCGTCCATCGCCTTGAGTTCATCTGCCGCTTTCTGGTTGTACTGGTAGAGCACACCGGCGTTGATGTTCGCGCTGGGGTGGTCGGCCAGCAGCTTCTTTTGCCCGGCTGTCCTCTTCTCAGGCACAATATTGAAAGCGGTCAACAACTCATCCCTAAGAGGAGGATCGAACTTCTCCAGATGCTTCTTGAGCGCGGCGTCGATGAATTCGCTTTGCTTCGCCTCCTTCTCCTTGCCGAGCTTGGCCGCCTCTTCATCGACGGCCCCTGCCTTTGTTCGGTCAGCACTGGTGTAGAGCGAAATCAATCGCTCGGAGGGCTTGCGCCAGTTCTTCCAGTCATAAGCAGGTTCGAACACCGCCCGCAGCCGGTAGTAATCGGCCTGCGGAATCGGATCATATCGATGATCGTGGCACTGGGCGCAACCCACGGACAAGCCGAGCAACGAAGTCGAAACAATTTTAAGGGTATCGGCAATGACCTGGTTCCGTGCCACGTCCTGATCCACGCCGCCGCTCGCGGTGCCATCGGCGGACATGCGCAGGAATCCCGTCGCGATGAGCCACTCGCGCGTCACTGGGTCCTGCGCCGCCGTCTCCAGGTCGCGGTGCCTGGTCAAGGCGAGTTCATCGCCCGCTAGTTGCTCGACGATGAACCGGTCAAACGGCAAATCCTGATTTATGGAACGGATGACGTAGTCCCGATACTTGTAGGCATAAGGCCGCGGGGTGTCGTCGTTGGTATATCCGTCAGAGTCAGAGTAGCCCGCGATGTCGAGCCAGTGCCGTGCCCATCTCTCGCCATAACGCGGCGATTTCATCAGGCGCTCCAGGAGCCGCGAATACGCATCGGGAGAAGGGTCGAGAGAATACGCCTCGAGATCAGACGGTGTCGGCGGCAATCCCCAAAGATCGAGAAAGGCGCGGCGCACC
>CANLCA010000047.1 GCA_947487925.1 Verrucomicrobiales bacterium
AAGACGAAAGTCTCGCTCTCCAGGTAGTCGCCTTGTTTTGAGAAACCACCAAGCGCCTTGGCGATATCCGTCGCCACAGAGGGCTTTTCCGCAATAATCAGCGCTTTTCCCATGCAACAACTCCCAAAATGACGGTCACTCTATAGGTTTTTCCCGGCTCTCAGCGGCGACTTTCATACCGCATCCCCTCGCCTGCGAGCTCCCGCAACCGGCGTCCAGGAAGCTCCCACGCCAACCTGTTGCCACGGTGCAGGGCCTGGAAACTGGACAAAAAGATCCTCGAAGTCAAAGCCGGATTCGCCAGCCCCTCAACCTTAAAACGGCAGTTACCCGGGGCGAATCTTCGCAACCTCCTGGCGATAAAGTCTTTCCATGTCGCTCACTAGACCCATTAAGGAATTGCCTCTTTCCTCGTCAATCTGGAAAAAGCAGCTGAGAAACCACAAACCTTCGCTAATCATCACTCATACAACAAGATGTGAAAAATAACGATCGGGACGCCGGTTCATTGTTTGGGTGAGGTGCTCAGTCAGCGTCACTTCTTCACCTTGAGTGTCACTTAGCGAAAATGAGTGGTTCATCTGCCGTTTTTAGGGTCAAGCCTCTCATCCAGACCATTGTAAAACTTCACTTCGCTCCACTTCCGTTTCATGGTAAAGTTGTCGAATCGCTCAATCGCCCGACTTTGGCTCCGGTTTGGGGCTGGCCTTGGGCTCTTCGGGGAATAGTTCTTTCAAGTTTTTGATCGGGTTGAGAGGGAACAACAGCAGTTTTGGAATCAGATAAAGGGGCTCCAACTTGGGTTGCCCCAGGGTGCCGGTGACCTTGTATTCGAAGAGTTTGGTGAGCGGTGTGAGCACGAGGCTCAGCGCGCGCCCTGGAAACCAACTGTTGCCGAGAGGCTCCGCCTCCACTTTGGCGCTCAGACTCCCATCCAGATCCACCCATCCGCGGTATCGAAGCCTCGCAACCGGCTCCTGCATCTGCAAATCCTCCGTGTGAGCTTGCCCGTTGCGAATTTGAAAAGTCGCCTGAGCCTTGCCTCCACGACTGCTGCCCAACCCTGGTGAGAAGACGTTCAGGACCGGCGAAAGAACGCTGAACAACGGCACGTTCCAGAGATACCCTTGCACCAGTTTTAGATCGCCCCTCCCCACCCAGGTTCGCAGATCCGAGGAAAGACCAGACGTGATGCCAAGTTTGCCATCCAAAACCCCTTCAGCACGGTTCGTCGGCGACGTCAGATCCGCGAGAAGGGTTCTCAAATCCGCCTTCTCGAACTCGGTCTCGAACCGCAGCTCTCCGTTTTGTGTCCGCCTGAAATCGAAGAAAAAATCACCCTTCATCCGGCCTTGATAAAAACTTGAACGCACGTTTGAAACAGTCAGTGTGTTAGTGACCCAATCCACCTGTGCCGAGATTTTAGGGACCTGAAACCGCCAGTAGCTGAACGCGCCCGCATCCACCTCGAAATGCATGTCTGTGAAATCGCTGTCCTGCACGTTCAATCCCCCCCAGACCTTGACCCTTGGCGGTTGTGCAAACCGATACGGCTGAACAGCCTCCGTGGTCTTGGGACCAATGAGCCGGGTCACTCTCACTACCTCCATAGAACTGTTGCCGTTGGTGAATGAGAGCCATTGGTTCGGGATGTCATAAACGATAGATCCGGCGGTCACAAGCTCCTCCCCGTGCCGCAGGGTGAGGTCGTCAAAGCGGAGGATCGAATCCGAATACGCCAGACGAGTCGTCAAATGGTCGAACCGGTTGCTCTGATAACCTACCTCTTGGGCCTCCAGAGAGCCTTTGACCCGGATTCCCGACAGATCCCGCCAGTCGCCGACGGCTTCAAGGATCAGCTTCGGCGCCGACCCGAAGCTCAAGGAATCTAGTGTCCGCCCCACGCGTTCGTTCACCCACGACTTGAACTCGCGCGGATGAATCTCACTGGTGAAAGCGGCCTGGAAAGTGTTGGAGGCGATGCCCTGGGATGTCGATAACCGTGCCCACCCGTTTGAATGTCGCAGCTCGAACCATGGAGCCGACCAAACGAGGTTGGACCAGGCGGCCTGGCCTCCTAGCGACTCGAATCGAACTCCTCGCACATCCACTCTGCCCAGCTTCAATTCAGCCTTGGATACGAGGCTCTTCAACCAATCTGGTCCCCACCTTGACCCGGCATTCCCGGCGGGTTTGTCTGGAAATGGGAACCAGGCGCTGGCTTGAAACTCCGGGGGAGACTCCATCGAGACATGCTTCGACCACTCTGCCGCCGTGGGATCGATTTTCCGCCACAACGCCAACGGGTCTAGAGTCGACGTCAAGTCGAGGTGGCACGCCCGGCTTTCCCAGTCCATTTCGCCCATCATTTTTAATACCCCACCAAACGCTGTGACGCTCAGGTCGCGAACGCGCAAGGACGGATGCCGCCACTCCACCTCAGATTCCAGGCGAGGCACTTCTACTTCCCCAAGCGCGTTTGCGATCACACCCGTTCCGGTGATTTTGCCTTGGATTCCCAGGTCCTTGAGCAAGCTGGAGGGGTCGCGGAAAGGCAACACAGAGTTTGTTTCAAGGGCTTTCAACGGTTCTCCGGAAACAGCGATTTCAAAGGTTGCGGCGCGACCCCAAGGCGCCGAAACGCCGGATGCGCCCACAGTCAGCTCCAGCCGTTGCAGGCCTGACAAACCCAGGTGTTCCGCGTTCAGGGCGGCGTGCAACCCCTCAATTCGAACCTCCGGATCGGGGGCCAGCATCCTGGGTTGCACGGCTGAGACCTTGACCTCGCTGCGCAGGATCCCCTCACGAAGAAGCGGCCCGACCCCCGCTGGCACGTGGCGTCCGCTGGCGTTCAAACCCTCGGAAACCAGAACGCTTGTCTCCGCCCGCGAAGCCTGGAGCGTCCAGTTCGCCGCGAACTCCTGGCTGTTGGTCAGGCACTGGGACACCCGGACGTCCAGATCTGCGTCCTGGACGGAAACGCTTTTTGTCCGCACACCCTCGACGTGCCCGAGGACTTTCCACGAAATCCAAGAATTCGTGATGGGAGATTCTCCGAGAGCAGCCGTCAGCGCTACCCGTTCCAGGGAAATCCATGGCGATCCGACCCCCGCTGCATGAACGTCGATCGTCGCCTTGAAGCGCTCAAGGTCGCGTGCGTCTCCGTCAAAGTGGATGCCGATCTCCGGCGCTTCTCGGAACGTCAGCTGTTCGGAGGCCTGCACCAGGCGATAAAGGTTCGCCACCAGGGTCTCTGCCGACCTCGGCGGTCTCCCGGGTTTCTCTTCCCCTGCGCGGCGCAAATGGGATGCGTTTGACAACGTGCCCGTGAGCCGAACCCGCCCCCCTAACCCTCGGGCAACAAACTGATCCAACTTCCATCGGTCTCCTTGCAAAAACTTCAAATCCAATCCAACGTTATCGATAATTAGAGATTTTGTGACCTGATTGGTGATCTGCAACGGCCACTCAAAACGTCCTTTTCGTAGGCGGAGAGACTCGACCTCCAATTTGCGGCTCAAAAGTTTGGAGAAATCAAAATCGAGCAGAACTTCATTGAACATCAGTCTGGGAATGCCCTTTTCTCTGATGGCTTCCAAGATCACTTTCTCCACCACGATGCCGGATGGGAAAAGTCGCATCGTCTCGAATGCTAGGTCGATACCCTGGCGCTGAACACTTGCGGAGATCGGGCGCTTCAGAAAATCCGGCAATCCCACCAAGTTCAGGTAGATAAACGGGACTAGGACGACGAACGAGACGAATAACGCGGAAACTCGGCACCCGCGAATCCAACGTCGAAGTCGTGGAGGCCGGGAAACTGGAGTTGCATCGGGCATCGACCCTTTTCACATCAAGGTTGCTTCACTGTTTCGGGCACATTCAGGTAGGACGCGACATCCTTGAACAAATCCCCTGGAAACTCAAACACCGTCCACTCCCCGTCGAAAACAGCTGCGGCATAGACGTTGCGGTGAGGCGTCCGCATGCCGAACCGAATCAGGTGAGTCTGGGTTTCCTTGCCATGGAGAGCCTCGATCTTGATTTCGTAGGCCTGCTCGTCAAAACCCAGTCTCAAGAGGGCATCAGGACCTTGCGCGACCCAATTGACTGCCTGCACCTGGCCGAGCCGATATAACGTTTCTAAAATGGCTGCCAGCTCCATCAAACCTTGGAGGCGTTGGGGCATCGACCATGATCCGTTTTGGGAGCGAGCCAGTCCGAGAACTCGACCTTTCTGAGAAATGGTGACTGCGGTGACGTTGGTGCCCGAAAACTCCCAGATTCGCCGGTCCCGAACCTGGTAGGCTGAGTGAGGCAATTTGAGCACGTCCGAGAGCTTCGCGGCATAGACTGAGGACTCGTCTGTGCGCCTGACCACAATGCGGTCCACGAGGTTCGTGCCGACAGCGAGATCGGCGGCCACGACGTTCGTCGCGGAACCAGTCGCGGAGGGGATCATCACACGGTAGCGGCGCGCAGGGATCGTCAGCCCGAAAGGCGCGTAATCCGCAACAACATCGCTGAGAAACTCGACGATTTCCAACCCGCTCAAATGGTCCAGAATCGATTTCACGAGCTCTTTGTCTGCTCTAAACTGCGTCTTGCCCCCGACCCACCATGAGCCGTCCGGGTGTTTCTCCATGGCAAATGTTTCCGACGCCTGAATCTCGATCCTGCGCGCGTCCGCGACGGGAAATGGAAGCAGCTGACGGTCGCGGAATTGGGCGATGGGCGACTTCAACAAATCAGAGACCAGTTTGTCCACGGCCAGGATCGAACGGTTTTCGGCGATCTGGGCGTAGACCAGATTGACCTCGTTCGTGACCGGTTTTCCGAAACGTAGCGTCAGCACTTCGTTGGTACCTCTTTTCAGGCCCAGTTCAACCTCGGAGGGCTGCAATCCGTAAGGACTGGCGTCACCACCCGGGGAGTCCGTGACAAACCGTGTGACTCGGGAGGATTGGAGAGCTTCAAGAACCTCGTCGACGAACACGGTGTCCGCCCGAGCTTGAAGGGGGTTTGTGATCCGCCAGCGTCGTCCCGCCGGATCCCTCTGAAACTCCACAGGTGCGAGTCCGTTTCGGCGTATCTCCAGGCGGTCGACACCGCTGCTCCGTTCTCCCAGGAGTCGGCGATCTCTCCATGCCTGCACATTGCCGGGGAGCTGGTCCAAAAGGGAGGCGTCCGTCACGACAACGCCCTCCTGTCCAAGTACCCTTGCGTATAGAGCGCCGCCCACGGGAGCACGATTCCCGATCCTCAATTCTCGAGTGGTTCTGCCCTGCCAAACCACCACCGTGGCCTGGGCGGGCTCCAAACCAAACCCTGCCAGTCCGTTGGTCTGATTCGCCACCTCCGAGGCGCTCAAATAGGCGATGCGGGAAAGGCCGGCGAGCGAGTCCAAGAACGAATCAACAAGGCTGCGTTGGGCCGGATAGGGCGTTGGAGTGGTGATGCGCCAACCGTCAGCCTGGGATTCGAGTCTCAGCATTTGGTTTGAAAATGTGATTTCGAGACCCGTTACCAGCGCGGGTTTCAACTCGGGCATGACCCGCGCCTCGTGGAGAGCCCGCTCCTCTGTGCCGAGGCTTCGTCGCTCAACGAAAATAATGAAACAGAACAGGAGTATCGCCGCCGCGGTCAGGAGTTTTGTATTTCGGGAATTCATCGTTCTTGGGCGGTGCGTCTAACCGTTCCTCCGCACCCAGACCATCAACCCGATCAGCAAAACCACTCCTGGCATGCCTGCCAGCATCGTCCATCGCAGGGTGTTCATTTGCGCGGACGTCAGGGTCAGCCGGTAATCCTTCAGAGCCCGCGGCCCGATTTCCCCGACCAGCAGTGCGCGGTCCAGCAGCCAGTTGACCGAGTCGTTGGCAAACTCTCGGTTGGCCAATTGTTCGATCGTCTGATTGGTCAGAAACACCGAATCCCCCGCCACCACAATGCGGGTTGAACCGCGGTCCGCTTGGACACCGGTGACGCCTCCCTTTTCAACCGCCGCCGCGACCGGCGTCTGGCCTGTTCGCCGAGGGCTGCCGCCAATCTCTCCCGGCCGCCTGACTTCAGTGGCCTCCCCCGATCCGGATGTAAAGGCCACTTCTTCGACTTTCATTCCGTCGGTCGATGCGGTGCCCCCCAAGGTTCTCCTGACCGAGCGCGGTCGGATCATGTAAAGGCTTGCTTTCCCAAGGCTGCGAACGGTTGGGTGACGGCTGAAGTTCGCGATGAACAAGTCATCCTGCCGCAGGTGGAAGTTGGGGTCTGTGACACGATCGTTTCCCACCTCCAGTCCCCATTTAGAAAAGATTCTTTCAAGCCCGGTCCGTTTTCCCGCGCTCTGGAAATCCATGAGCGCCAACAGCCTCCCGCCTCGGCTCAGAAAATCATCGATGTGTTCGACCTCCTCCGGCAGCAGTGCGGTCCGTGGGCCACCGATAATGAGCAAGGCGTCCATCGGCAGAGCGTTGGTGCCACCGAACTGGAACGTACGTGCCCGGATGTTCTTCTCCTCGAGCAAGGCCGCAAATCGGGCATAGCCCATCTCGTCTTCGTTCGATGGATCATGCTCGCCGTGACCCTGAAGGAACAGAGCCAAAGATTTCCGTGTGTCAGTCACCGAGACCACCGCGGAAGTGAAGGCTTGTTCACCCTTGAAATTCTGGGGCCGAGCCACGTTCGTCTTGCCCTGCAGGATCGCCGTATAATCGTAGTCAGCCAACTCCCTCTGATAGATCCTTTTCTCACTCTCACCGCTCTTGAAAATCACCATGTCCTGGTCCTTTTCAGAGTTTAAATGGTACTGGGCGCGAATCCTTTGCGCCCCGCCCGCGTCCCGGTAGTAATCCACCACTTCCACAACTAGCTTAGGGTACTGATATTGGTATTCCTTGAGCAGATCCTGGATCGATTGAAATACAGCTTTATCCCGGTCGAAAAACACCACGACATGAATCTCATTGGTGATCGATTTCAAGATGCGCGATGTCAGGGGTGTGAGCTGATGCCGCCTCTCACGGGTCAGATCCCAGCGCTTGTAGTGCCTCGACGCGAGATAGTTTGCCATGACCACGATGGACAGGAGCGCCACGCAGGACAAGAGCACTTGCAACCCGATGCGGAATCGTCTCGCGGGGCTGAAGCTGGGGGTGTTTTCTTCCATTCGGGAGCCGTTCATTTCCATCGGCGGCTCTCGACCGCTTTGCAGTTGAGGAACAAGAAAAACACCGTGATGCTGAGATAGTAGACCACGTGCCGTGTGTCCACGACACCGCGCACAAATTCCCGCATATGTTCCATCATCGACATTTGTTTTAACACCTTTGGAAACCATCCCGGTAGTGTGGAAACGCTCGGAGCCAGAAAGCTCAGCAAGTAGAGCCCCACGCCGACCGCGAAACTGGTCATCGCGGCGATGATCTGGCTGTGTGTCAGTGAGGAGGCGAAGCAGCCCAGGGAGATGTAAACGCAGCCCAGGAGGAGGATGCCCAGGACGGTTCCTGCGGCCGTCCCCGACTCCAGTGCCGTGGGATCTCCCGTGAGTTGCCGGATCACCCACAAACAGCCAAAAAGGGGCGTCCACATCACCATATAGAACCCCAGCGCTCCCAGGAACTTGGCGAGCACCACAGGCACGTCCCCCACAGGCGCGGTCATCAGGGTTTCGTAGGTCCCAGAATATTTCTCCAGTGCAAAGGTGCGCATCGTGATCACCGGGGTCGCCATCAGCAGGATCAGCCAGAAATAAAGCGTTTCATAGAAAAACTCGGCTAACGGCGTCTCGGATCCCTCCTGGTTCAGGACGGAGACCAGGCTGTAAAAACTGAGCCCCAGCAACAGTTGCACACTGGCAATCACCACATATCCCGAAAAAGATGCAAAGTAGCCTCCCAGTTCGCGTCTCAGCAGGGTCAAAAAAATTCGCATGAAATCAGCCCTCCTCCTCTTCCCGCGTCGCGCGCGTCAGATGCACAAAGATATCCTCCAAACTGTGACGGTTCCGGCCCAGATCGCGAAGTTTCCAGCCGTGCTTCACCGTCAGATCAAAAACCACCGGTCGCAAATCTACTCCATCCCGTGGGGTCAACGCGCATCGGATGTAGTCCCCATCCATCGGTGACAAGTTGAACTCGAGCACTTCGGGTGATCCCTCCCAGCAAGCCCGGAGATCCCGCTCTGGAGCTGCGATTTCGGCCACCACTTGCCCTCCGCCGCTCACCATCCGTTGCAGGTTGAGGGTCGTGTCCGCAGCCAGAATCTTGCCTTGGTTCAGGATCAAAACCCGGCTGCACGTCATCTCGACCTCGGGCAGGATATGCGTGGACAACAACACCGTATGTTTGACCGACAAATCCTTGATCAACTGGCGGACCGACCGGATTTGGTTTGGATCCAGTCCGATTGTGGGCTCGTCCAGTATGATGAGTTCCGGTTCGTGGACCAGGGCGTCGGCCAGGCCCACGCGCTGCCGATAGCCCTTGGACAGATGGCCAATCACCTTCCCCGACACCTCCTCCAACCCACACTGGCCCAGCACCACGTCCACCCTGTCACGGGCCCGGCCCCCTAACAATCCTTTGAGCCGGGCCCTGAATTTGAGATACTCACGGACCCGCATGTCGGTGTGCAGCGGGTTGTTTTCCGGCATGTAGCCAATGCGACGACGCACTTCGTCTGGCTCATGAAACACATCAAACCCACCCACGCGGGCTGTGCCTGAAGTGGCCGGCATAAATGACGAAAGGATCCGCATTGTGGTGCTCTTTCCGGCTCCGTTCGGCCCCAGAAAACCAACAATCTCACCGCGGGCCACTTTGAAACAAAGTTCGTCGATGGCCGTGTGTCCGCCATATCGTTTGGTCAAATCCTCCACTTCAATCATCCAGGAGGTGCTCATCTCAGCGGCTTGTGGTTCATCGATGAATCCGCCGCCGCCATCTTGGGGAAGGTTCATCTCAACACCGCCTCGGTCGTGGCGATGAACGAATGGATGAAGCGGCCCTCGACCTGCTCCACGACCAGTGAAAGAGCCACTTTTTCTCCGCGAGCTCTCGCATGCAAAACCCGCGCCGCCGCGACGATGGTGGGCGTCGGCTGCCGGTCTATCGCTTGGATGATGAAACGCCGATCCAGTTTGGCCTCCGCCGCGGGGCTGTCTTTCTCGACTCCTGCCACGATCAGCCCTGAGGTGGCTCCAAGTCCAAGGCTTTCCGCGAGCTTCGGCGTGAGCTGCTGCAGGCTTGCCCCGAGCCGCTTTTGGATGAGCTCGACATTAAAAAACGAGTCCTCACGGATTTGGCGAACGCTGACTTCCTTCGTCTGCCCGTCGCGTTTGATCCTCAGCGCGATGTCCTTTCCCTCGCCTGCGGCCAGCAGCAGGCGGTTCATTTCGATGAAAGTCCTGGGCACAGTTTCCTCCACCGCCAGGATGACATCGCCGACTCTCAAACCGGCCCGAGCCGCCGGGCTGTCTTTTTCAACCGATTGCACCTGCAACGGTCGCACCCCGGCGTTCATTCGGGCACCAAACCACAGGCCGTCTAGCTCCGGAGTGAAGATCTCAGACACCGCCTCGGCCACGGCTTTGATCGGGATGGCAAAACTGATTCCCTGGCCGCCCTTCAGAACCGCGACATTGATCCCGATGACCTCGCCGCGCAGGTTGATCAACGGCCCGCCACTGTTGCCTGGGTTGACAGCAGCATCCGTTTGCAGCCAGTCCTGGATGTTCAATGCCTCATCAGATTGGGTTGGTCGGCGGCTTTTTGAGCTCAAAATACCGCGGCTCACCGACCCTCCAAGACCAAAGGGATTCCCAAGTGCCAGAACCGTCTCGCCCAGCAACAAGTCGTCGTCATGGGCAAAACGGGCCGCGACGAATTTTTGGCCGGGCTTTCCCCTCAGCTTGAGCAACGCCAGATCCGTGCCACGCTTCATGGCCAGAACCTCGGCCTCAAGAGGCTGGGCCTGGTCGTTCAGCTTCACCCACACTTTTGTCGCCCCTCGAACCACATGGTCGTTTGTCACCACATATCCCGTCTCGTCAATAATCACCCCGGAACCCCGGCTGTATTCGGTCTGGGCCTGCCTGCGCCGCCGGTAGCCGAAAAAATCCTGGAGCAGATCCTCGTAAGGATCCCGACTCTCGACGACTGTCTCTGTTCCGATATTCACAACGCTCGGCATGATGCGCTCCACGGCCTCGACCGCGGCGTCACGTCGCACGTCCCTTTGCGGGGTGGATTGCGGCGGTGTTTCCGCCAGCTCCGCCGCCCCCAAAGCGGCAGTCGCCAGAACCAGGCAACATCCCCCAAGGATTCCCCATTTCTGACCCATGTTCAGCCCGTTTTGTGGATTCCTTCGATTCATGGACTCTATGACAACTCAGCCGCGCTTCTTGTTCGGAAAATCCCTGCCCTCGTGGAAGACAGCGCCTGGCAGGTCAGAGCCTTGCCCCAAGGAGCCCCACGCCTTCTGAGTGGGCCCGACGAGACACCGCTCA
>CANLCA010000048.1 GCA_947487925.1 Verrucomicrobiales bacterium
GGGGTCTTGTGCAGAATGGGCAAACGCGCCGACATGTGTTCAAGACATATAGATTTTCTATACAACAATTGCAAGAGAAAAACCGCCCTCTTGTTCACTTTTTCTGGAGTTTCAAGAAATTAGGCGAGGATCAGGGCCGCAATCAAGAAATCATTTTCTTGGCGCTGTATGCCCAGTCATAGTTTGAAGACTGGCAGTGGAACAGTGGGTAGTTCTCCGCAGGTTTGGGATACTTCCTTCTTGTAGGCGAAGGGCTCGATCGCAAGAATGTTACCTGCCCATGGAAATCAAGCGCTCATTTGTTCTGTGTCTCAAAGCCGTTCTACTCCCTTCCTCCCTCGCGCTGGGACCGCTCTTCCTCGCAAACCAGGCAGTCGGGCAAACCAGCCTCCAGCCATTCAATACGGAGGTTGCGACGACCGGTCCGATGCCCGCGGTCGAGGTCGTCGCGAAGACCTCACTTCCGCCCGGATTCCACCTTACCCTCTTTGCTTCCGAGCCGGCCGTGCAACAGCCGATCGGAATGGCCACCGATGCCCGGGGCCGCCTCTGGGTTGCGGAGAACTACACGTATTCCGAAAACACCGTGGGCTATCACAAGGGACTGCGTGATCGCATTGTGGTGTTTGAAGATCCCGACAATGACGGGCGCTTCGACAAGCGCACCGTGTTTTGGGATGGCGCGGAGCGTTTGACCAGCGTCGAAGTCGGACTTGGAGGCGTTTGGGCGCTCGCGTTGCCGAACCTGTTTTTTATTCCGGATGAGAATGGCGACGCTATTCCAGACGGGCCCCCTCAGGTAGTGCTCGACGGATTCGAGTATCAGAGCGGACGTCACACGGTGGCCAACGGATTACGATGGGGCCCGGATGGTTGGCTTTATGGTCGGCATGGCATTCAAAGCACGTCGCGAATCGGTCCCCCGGGCACTTCGGCTGAAAAGCGAACCTCCATGAACGTCGGCATTTGGCGCTACCACCCTGCGCGGGGTGTCACGGAAGTGGTTGCCGAGGGAACAACCAATCCCTGGGGTATGGACTGGAACGCTCACGGCGAGCTGTTCTTCATCAACACGGTCATCGGCCACCTCTGGCACGTGATTCCGGGGGCGCATTACCGGCGGATGTATGGCGATGACCCCACGCCGCGTATCTACGAGGTCATCGAGCAGACCGCCGATCACGTGCATTGGGCTACTGGAGAAGTGTGGACGGACGTTCGCAAAGGCGTCACCGACGTCACGAGTGCATCAGGGGGTGGGCACGCTCATACGGGATTATTGATTTACCAAGGCGGCCAGTGGCCCGAGAGTTGGAATGGCAAACTGCTGGCGATCAATTTCCACGGCCGCCGACTGAATGTGGATCAACTCGACCGCCGAGGGAGCGGCTACGTTGGCCGGCATCAGCCCGACATGTTCCAATTTGCCGATCCATGGTTCCGTGGAATCGACATGGTTGCCGCGCCGGATGGTGGCATCTTTGTGAGCGACTGGAGCGATGCGGGCGAGTGCCACGACCACGACGGCATCCATCGCACCAGCGGACGCCTCTACAAAGTGACCTATGGGGAACCGAAGCGTGGACCCACGATGGATTTGGAGACGCTCACAGAAACTGAACTCGCCCGGCTTCAGACGAGCACAAACGACTGGGAATCGCGCCAGGCGCGACGGGTTTTGGCCGACCGCTCTCGGCGCGGCATCCCTTTGGCCACGGGTTGGAGTGTACTCCGACAAATTGCTACGGATCACGAGCGCGAGAGTGTGCGGTTGCGAGCGCTCTGGGGGCTCCACGTTTCCGGGGGACTCCGGGATGACCTCTTGCGACAAAAATTGTCTGGCACCGAACATGAGCGCGCCTGGGCGATCCGGCTCATGGAAGACGTTCGCCATGCAAGCCCGGCTGAGGGTCAGAGTTTCAGTCGTCTTGTCACCACGGATCTTCCCAAACTCGCCATGACTGAATCCTCGGCGCTGGTGCGCTTGGCGCTGGCGTCGTTGCTGCAGAAGCTGGCGCTCCCTGAACGTCCGGCACTCGCGCAAGGGCTGCTCAGCCATGCTGAGGACGCCGAAGATCACAACCTGCCGTGGATGCTTTGGTACGCCATCGAACCGCTGGCTGCGGAGGATCCACGATTCATCGAATTGATCGCCGGAGCACGCATTGGCCGAGTGGGGCGACTGGGCGCTCGCCGTCTCGCTGAGGACATCGACACTGCACCTCAGAGAGTCGACAGGCTGCTTGCCACCATGGCCAAGAATCAGTCTCTGGTCGCTCGCCAAAACGTGCTCGACGGTCTCGCCGATGGCTTTGCCGGTCGGCGCAAGGTCGCCAGGCCGGCTTCGTGGAGCGCTGTCGAAGCCCAGTGGGTCGAGGGCGCCGACGCCGCGCTGAAGGATCGAATGCGTGATTTGGGGGCACTTTTTGGCGACGGTAGGGCGCTCAGCCAGATCCGGGCAGTTGCGCTCAGTCGAGAGGCAGATCTGCCCCGGCGCCGCGCCGCGCTGCAATCCTTAATCGAGGCGCGCGCTGAAGGCTTGAGAAGTGTTTGTGAGCAATTGCTTCCTGTTCGGGGACTTTCCGGCACCGCAGCCAGCGGCCTGGGTCTTTTTGAGGATCCGACCGTCTCAGAGCTACTGATTGCTGAGTGGCCCAAGCTTTACGGCGCGGAGCGCCCGCCGGTGTTAAATGTATTGTTGTCGAGATCCATCTGGACGGAAAAGCTGCTGGACGCTATAGCCGATGGGAAGGTGAAAGGCTCGGACCTGGGTGTGTCGCAGGCTCGGCAGATTCGCGCAGCCAATAGCGAGTTGCTGACGAGACGGCTCACCGAGGTTTGGGGCACTATTCAAGATCCCGATGAAATCACTCGGCAGAAAGCGCTTGATCGGTGGAGGCAAAGGCTCACGCCGGAAAGCTTGAAGCGCGCAAACCTTCGTGAAGGCCAGAAGCTGTTTGCAGCTTCGTGTGGCGCGTGCCACAAGCTTTACGGGACGGGAGGCAGCATCGGAGTGGATCTGACGGGCGCTGGGCGCCACAACTTGGAGTATTTGCTCGAGAACATACTTTTCCCGAGCGCCGTGGTGCCGGCTGAGTTTAGGCAAACCACACTCACTCTCAAAGATGGCAGAGCTTTCAATGGGATCATTCGCAGCCGCAACGCTCAATCAGTAGCGCTCGCCATGATTGGGGAAGTAGCCACAGTCAGCCGAGCTGACATTGCCCAGGAGAGCACCTCGATCTTGTCCATGATGCCCGAGGGGCTTCTTGACCCGTTGAGCGAGATCCAGGCTCTAGATCTTTTTTGTTTCCTGATGAGCACTGCACCGCCGCAGAACGCGGACGCTGCTCAATGAGCTCTGACCCGCAACAATTCAGCTTTAGAACGGCAGTCGAGCGGAGTGAAGTTTGGCAAAGGCCCGGGTTAGAGAGGCTTCCCGAGGCATGAGGCTGTTCCGATATGGATTTGGTGAGCGGCGTGGAACGACCTAAACGCCTGATCCCCACGCCGCCTACTCCTCGTTTGGCTCCCAGATCTGCCGCGCAACCTCTTCCGTCTCAACTGAAACGGTCCGGTTCAGAGACAAGCGGTGAGGAAATGTTTTTATCAGCGCGCGAGACCTTGGATCTCAGTAGCGGAGAGCGGTCGATTAAAAACCATGAGATCATCGAAGAGACCCACATAGTTGATCCCGAGCCGCAGGGTGGTTTTCTTAGTGTCCCAATCGAAAGGTTCGGTGAGGGTTGTCGAATTCCCCATAAGAGCCCCATTGACGAAAAGGGCGGCTTTGCCTTGAGGCGTGCCGAGGCCTTCGTGGGTGATCGCTATGTGGGTCCATTGTTCCGCGGCAAATGGAGGTTTGCGAACAACCACAAGCCGGTTTTCAAATGCGGCTTCCTTATTGGGTCCGAGGTTTAAGGCCTCCCAGGACTTGAGAACGCCGAACACGCCGAGACGGAATTGGCGGGGCTTTCCGTCCTTGGTAAAATCAACCCAGATGGCGGAATCGTTGTAGGCTTTATCGGTGAGTTGGAACGGATCGCAGTAGTCCGGGGCGAGGTCTTTCTCTGGGTTGAGGCAGAGCCAGAAGGAAAGGGTGCCGGCTTGGAAGTTGACGTTCTTGGCAGCTCGGAAAAAGATCGCATTCTCGTTCTTGGCGGTGAAGCGGAGCGCGCCAGAGCCCCGGCGGCCTGCGCCGGGGGCGAGTTTTACGTGTGGCGCGGCGCCCAGTCCAGGCGTGGCTTGGTCTTGCAGCTTGTAGGATGTGGAGGAGTAAAGCCTGGGGTCTCCTTTGGCTCGGTGAGCGTCGGCATCTTTATCGAATGAGGCGTGGAAAAGCAGTCCTTTTGGAGTCTGAGCAAAGCCGAGGCTGCACAGAAGGGGCACGCATGCGAGCAAGAGGAGTTGGAACATGTCTGGGATATTTGTGCGGTCGAACAGCAAAGTCAATCCGACGCGTCGTTTCTTCCTAAACGCTTGGCCAAAAAGATTTGAGGTTTTGACCAAGGATTACGCGGATGCCACCGATATTAGTTGGAGAACTCGCCCCCGAACGCTTCGATTATCCGCGTGATCTGTGCCGTTGTCGGTGAGAATCTGAGAAGTAAATTTGCCTGCGTCACAAACTTGTTCAGATCTTGATTCCTTGAACTCGCAGACCATCCCGGATGCGGTCCCCAGGATACAGAATAACTTGCTCGCCTTCTTTCAGGCCATCGAGGACTTGCATTTCGGCTCCACTGGAACGGCCCGCCTTGACACTTCGCAACTTGGCCCGCCCATTGGAAAACACAAAACAAGCCCAGTCCTGGCCTTGCCGAAACAACGCGCCTGCTGAGACCTTAAGGGCTTGGGTCGTTTCCCATACGATGATTCGGGCTTCGACCCTAAAATGATCGCCTAAGCTTCGTCGCTGTTCTGGAGGAGTGATCAGATCTGCTATCACATTGACCCGTTGTTCTTCCACGCCCAGCGCGGAGACCTTTGTAAAGGCCGAAGGTTCAACGTGCCGAACCTTGGCCGTGAGAAGGTCACCACCGCCCCATTGGTCCAGTTCCACTTTCGTTCCGGGAAGGATGGCGGCCCCGTCGCGCGAGAGGACTTCGATGATGACTTCGAGGTCGCTGGCATCTCCGACGTCTAACAAGGGAGTTCCCGAAGCAACGACGCGGGAGCTCTGTTCAAAAACGCGCAAAACACGGCCATTGACTGGAGATTTGAGTTCTACGGGAGCTCCGTTGGGACTCGTCCTGCCGCCGTCGATGGGTGTGAACTCAGCGAGTTCCGCCTCAACCTGGCGCAAAGCGCTCTCGCCTGCTGCCTGATCTTTTGCCGCAGAGATTTCACGCCATTGAGCCGTTTCGAGTTCCTGGGAAGAAATGGCTTTTTCCGCGTGCAGCTTTTCGAACCGGCGCAACTCGTTCGAGGCATGCTGGTGCGCTGCTCGGGCTTTATCGGCATTCGCGGAAGCGGTATCGCGCCTCGCCTCGGTTAAGGCGCGGTTCCGGGCGTCCAGCATCGCTGGCTGTATAGGGTCAATCACGGCAAGGACCGTTTTTCCACTGAGAATCTCGTCGCCCGGTTTGAACGGAATGCGGCGTAAGAGTCCCGTGACCGGCGAGGCGATGGTAAATCGTTGACGGACGCGAGTTCTGCCCTCCTCGTTCACGGTGGAGCGCAAAACTCCAATCTCCACCAGGGACAGTTCCACCTTCGCTGGTTTAGGCCAAAAGCCGGCGACGAGCGCGGCGATAAGCGCGACCGCGCCGACATAGGGAAGCCAGGGGCGACGCCTTGGAGCGGCGCCATTGCCGCGCTTGGCGGCGGGAGTTGTCGGATCTTTTGAAGGATTGGAATGCATGGTTGCTCGGGAGGGAAAAGTCGACGTCGTTCATTCCGGGGCTTTAAGTGCTCCGACCAGGTTCAGGTGGTTCAGTAGACGCAGGACGACAAGGGCTGAGAGAGTGGATGCGATGGTCACAGTCAAGGCGGCGAAGGCGTAATTACTGGCCGTGAGCACCAGAGGGAGGCGGACGGTTTCCGTGTTCACGGCCTGAAGGATGAAGGTGGCGAAACCGGTTCCAATGAGCATGCCAAGAGGCACGGCGATGAGCGACAGAATCACCAACTCCGTGACGAGCACCGCGCCGACCTCGCGCCTCGAAAACCCTATAACGCGCAGCGTGGCCAGTTCTCGGGCGCGCTCAGCGAGAGAGATCCGGGCGTTATTGTAGACCACTCCGAAAGCGACGATCGTGGCCAGGATAAGATAGAGTGTCTGCAGCAAATTGATGCTTGCGGCTGTGGTTTGTTTGAAGTTCGCACGCAGAGATTCCTTCACGACAACCCAACCGATGCGCGGGAGAGTTTTCAACGCGGTGAGGAACTCGCTCCGCCGGGCATTGTTGACGGAGAAGCTCGCGCCCGAGATCACGTCCCCCTCGCCCAGAAGGCGGTTGACGGCTTGCATGTCCATATAGGCCGCAATGCCGGCGAAGTCTTCGCTCAAACCCACCAAGGGAATGGTGCGAATGGGCCGCTTTCCCTCCAACACCTCCACCACCAATGCGTCGCCCACGCGTGCGCCCAGAACGTCGGCCAGCTTCGAGGAGACAATCAGACCCTCCGCCGGAAGGGACACCTGATGTGAATTGGAATCAATCACGCGGCTGTGCCGACCGTTGGCTGGTAAACCCTGGATTCCCAACTGTCGATGGGTATGGCCGAAATGGATGCGAACCATGGTATTGCGAAAGGGTTCGACAGAGATGGCGCCAGGCAGTTGGCGTAACGCGTAGCTCGCTTTGAGACTGTCGGGTTCGATCAAACCGATGCTCATATCCTGACGTTGCACGACATCCCACTGGAAGCCCAGCACATGTTCGACGCCGTCGCGAAAACAGTTTGGGACAATCAAAATGCCCGTCGCCAGCGCCAGCCCGGAGACCGTGAAGAAGGCCTGCATGGGCTTCCGCTCGAGGTTGCGGATGGCGATGCGAAAGCTGTGGGAAAGAAGGTGCCCAATCCCTGTGCGCTCTACAAATGCTGGACGATAATTGGCCGGCGGCTCCGGGCGCATCGCCTCCGCAGGAGGGAGGTTCGCCGCGCGACGAATGGCGCTGAAGACCCCTAGGATGGCCGCGCCGGTGCTGACAAAAATGGCCAGAACCAGCGCGGAATAATCGAAACGGAAAGCGAGTTCAGGAAACCGAAAGAACATATGGTACATCCCGACCAGTTGACGTCCAAGGAAGACTCCACCCACCCCCCCGAACAGGGTGCCGCCAACAACAATGACGAGCGCGAACTTCATGTAGTGGGAGGCGATCTCGCTATTGCTGAAGCCGAATGCTTTGAGAATGGCGATTTGTTCGCGTTGCAAGGCCACGAGACGCGAGAGGACGGCGTTCGTCATAAACGCCGCCACGCTGAGAAACACCAATGGAAATCCAATCGACAAAATCTGCAAGACCCGGATTTCGTCCGTCACTCGGACGTGGGAGGGATGATCGCTGCGCCCAAAGGAGCTCCGTCCCCCATGCGGTGCGAGCAAGCGGTCCAGCGCGGCGGTTACCGATCGCTCCACTGCGCCCGGGGAAATAGTGAGGGCAAGAAAGTTGAATGCGCCATCCATGTCGAAGGCGGCGGCTAGCTCGCTGTAAGGCATCCAAAAAATGCCGTAGGAACGATTGTCTGGCAGCGCGCTTCCAGGGCGGGATTCAAAGACGAATTCAGGCGACAGCACGATGCCCGCGATACGGAAATTGAGGCGGCGCCCATTGAGCAGGATCGCGATGGAATCACCGGGTTTCAGGCGGTTTGCATTGGCAAACGCTTCGCCGACCAGGACTTCACCCCGCGCACCGGGACCCAGCCATCGTCCTTCACGTAGGAAAAGGCGGTTCAACTCCGGCATCCCTTGATCAGGCAACGAACGCATGAGCCCGCTGGCTGGTTCATCAAGTCCAGGAACGTCGAGGGTGATTTGGACAGAAACACTAGCCTGGACGACGGCGACACCGGGGATTTGCGCCACCCGTGTCGTCATCGAATTCGGGGTGCGCCTGACCTGGACGAAGATATCCGCAAACCGATTCGACTCATAGTATTCGAGTTGAGTGGATTTCAGGGAATGGATCAGGCTTCTGGCCATGATCATCATGGCGAGGCCACAAGCCATGACGAGAGACACCGCGATGGCCTGGCCTTTCATGCGACGCAGATCGCGCCACAGCTTGCGGTTGAGCAAGGAGATCATCACCAGTTAAGACTGTTTGCGGGCGCGCGGCTGGCGTTGCGATGCTCCCGATGCACTCGGCCATCGGAGAAGTACAGCACACGGTCTGCCATGTCCGCCATGGCGGCGTTATGAGTTATCAATACCGTGAGAGTGCCCAGTTCCCGATTCGCCCTTTCAATGGCTTCCAGAACGACGATCCCGGTGCGGATGTCTAGGGCGCCCGTCGGTTCATCGCAGAGCAAGACCTCCGGGCGTTTGGCGATCGCGCGGGCGATCGCGACCCGCTGTTGTTCGCCGCCCGAAAGCTGGGCGGGAAAGTGGTCGAGCCGGCCACCCAGATGCATCATTTCGAGCGCCTGCTCGGCGGGCATCGGGTCTCGAGCAATTTCCGTGATCAGAGCCACGTTCTCCAGCGCTGTCAGGCTGGGAATCAAATTGTAGAACTGGAAGATGAATCCCACCGAGTCGCGACGATAGCGCGTGAGCTGGGCTTCGTCCGCGGACGTGAGGTCCATGCCACGGTAGGAAAGCTCACCTGACGTCGGCACGTCCAGCCCTCCAAGATTGTTGAGGAGCGTCGTCTTCCCACTGCCAGAAGGTCCCAACAGCACGACCAATTCCCCCTCTGCCAAGTCTAAGTCAACCCCCGCCAGAGCTCGGACCTCTGTTTCCCCCATGCCGTAAACTTTGGTCAAACCGCGCGCACGAAAAAGTGTCTGTGTTGACCTTGGAAGACGGATCTCTAGGGCATCGCGGGTCATGGTTGTTCTCTTGAACGATGATACGGGGGCGGTGGCTCTGAACGAGGGGTAGAGTCCACCACCGACTTAGCGAGCAACGATACCGCAATTCTGGTTAAATCCATCGCTATGGAATCTCCCGGGAGGGTGTTCAACTCGGCAATAAACCCCCGTTTGAGCTTTAAAACGGACCTTGAGCTGGGTGCAGATGTACAACTACCTGGGCGAGGGAGGTTTGACGAGGATTGAGGCATACCCTTAATGAATCTGGCGACCGACCCGGAAGGACTTGTCGCCAGACGGTTGCGAATATTCGCCCAGGGCAACTTTCGTTTTAACGGTTAAAAGAAAGAGCCCGGCCATGTTCTGGCCGGGCCGCGCAGATAAACAGTGGATCCGTGTGCCTAGGCGAGTGGTTCCTCTAGGCCGTCGTCTCGCCGTATTCGCGGCCGTTGACCAACCCTGGCATCGGAACCGGATAGCGGCCCTTGGCATCAGCCACAAGCGGAGCAGGGGAATCCATCGTCCACTTGTCCACCCCCGGCGCGTATTCATGCTCGTGATTGAGCATTTCGTCGTAAGTGATTTCTTGGCCTGTGTGGGCCGCCATGCGCCCCATGGAGGTTGCCACGCTGGCTGCCACGCCGCTAGGCACTTCATTGTAGGGCCTGTTGTTGCGGATGGCGTCGAGTAGATCATTCCATTCGTTCAGATACGGGTCTTGCTCTTCCTTCTTGACCTCTGAAAGCCAGATCCTTTTCGAGGAGTCTGGAAGTTGACCCTTGTAGGTGCTGGAAGGCATACCACAATCGTTTGCTTTGGAAACGATCGCCACACCCTTGCTTCCATGGGCCCAGCTGTTGTAGATGGGCTTTGTGCCGACAATGCAACGGCCTTCCATGTACATTTTGGCGCCATCAGCGAAGGTGTATTCCACGGCATAAGTGTCGAAATTTTGATCCACGTAGTCGATGCCTTCGGGACTCTTGCGGTAGTGACGGCCACCGAGGGCCTGCGCTTTCACCGGCCACCCGTTTTTCATCCAGCACAGATGATCCACATGATGGATGTAGAAATCGCTATAACAGCCGCCGCTGGCCCAAAGAAAGCTGTGGAACCTTTGAATCTGATACATCAATTCGCTGATCCCCGGGGGTTTTGGCAAGGAAGCCATGGATCCTACGGGACCATGCATCCGGTAACCGCGCAGCAGATTGACGTCGCCAATCTCACCATCCTGGATGCGTTTCTGGAGCTCTTGCAAAGCACGGCTGTGGCGGGACATCAACCCAACGCCGACCTTAAGGTTCTTCGCGCTCGCTTCTTCGGCGAGTTTCAGCATCCGGCGGGAAGTCGGGCCATCCGCAGTCAACGGCTTCTCCATGAACACGTTGAGCTTTTTTTCGATGGCGTAGGTGAAATGA
>CANLCA010000049.1 GCA_947487925.1 Verrucomicrobiales bacterium
GGGGTGTGAGACAGAATTCTTCGACTGGGAGCGCTGGCGTCTCGCCGGCGTGGTGGGCGATTCCGCTTCGGGAGAGGGCCGGCGAGACGCCAGCACTCCCAGTGCCTGCCGCCGGTTGTCTATTTGTCTATTGAGATCGCATATACCCAAGCACGGTATTGGGAAGCAATCCTCCCCAATGAAGAACTCTGTCGTGCGCCACCGGGAAAGTCGTGAGCATGTTGGGGCTTGTGTTGTGTCCGAAGGGCTGGGAAAAAGTTGGGAAAGCATTTTGATCTAAACTGAGAAGCAACTTGGAAAGGAGTGTATTTAATGAAGGCTATTAGAGTTCACGAGTTTGGAGGGCCAGAGGTCCTACGATTAGAACAGATTCCCTGCCCACCCCCCGCGGGAGGGCAGGTGTTGGTGAAGGTCGCGGCGATCGGAGTAAACCCTGTTGACACGTATCTCCGCTCCGGGAGCAACGCGTCACTGGTTCGTCCTTTCGTGCCGGGGTTGGATGCGGCAGGGACCGTGGAAAGCATTGGGGAGGGTGTGACCCGGGTGAGGACGGGTGAACGAGTTTACACCGCGGGGAACCTCAGCGGAGCGTATGCGGAGTTTGTGTTGTGCTCAGAATCCCAGGTGCATCCGCTCCCAGAGTTCCTGACATTTTCCCAGGGTGCCGCGGTGGGCGTTACCTACGCGACGGCTTATCGCGCGCTGTTTCAGCGTGCGGCAATGCGGGCGGGGGAGTCCGTTTTGGTTCACGGCGCCAGCGGGGGCGTCGGGCTTGCCTCTGTTCAATTTGCGCGTGCCGCCGGATTCAGGGTCACCGGCACCGCCGGGACGGAGCGAGGGTGCCTGCTGGTCTCTCAAAACGGGGCTGAACATGTGCTCAACCATCTGGTTCCGGGATATCTGGACGCCGCGAGCGCCCTGACACTGGGCCAGGGTTTTGACGTGATTCTTGAAATGTTGGCGAACGTTAACCTGGGTCGCGTGCTCCCTCTTCTCAGTCGAAATGGGAGGGTGATCGTGATCGGCAGCCGCGGACGGGCGGATATTGTTCCAAGGGACCTCATGTTTCGGGAATCGGATGTCCGTGGAATATCGCTGTTCAACCTTTCTGACAGCGAGTTGGCCGCGATCCACCACGCGATCGGCGCTGGATTGCGCGCAGGGTTCCTTCGGCCGGTGGTGGCGCAGTCTTTTCCACTGGAAGACGCGGCGAGGGCGCATGTGGCGGTTCTCGCCCAGGGCGCCCTTGGGAAGCTGGTCCTGGTCCCTTGATTTCCTGGTGATGCCGCACCTGCCTTACAAAATCGCCTCGTTGCTGTATTTTTTTGATGAAAAAAGCCGAGTGCTTCTCCTGGAGCGTGCTCAGGAACCCAACCTGGGGCTGTGGAGTCCTTGCGGTGGAAAGCTGCATACTCAAACGGGGGAGTCTCCATTTGCTTGCGCCTGCAGAGAAGCTCGTGAGGAAGTGGGAGCTGTTTTGACCCCCGGGGATCTGCATCTGACCGGTCTTGTGAGCGAATGCGGGTTTCAGGGACAGTCCCATTGGCTGATGTTTTTGTTTGAGATCAAACCCCGGCTCCAGTTTCTGCCAGCGCCCCACAGGGAGGGTCGGTTTGCCTTTGTGGAGCGAGCGGAGCTGGATTCCCTCGCGCTGCCGGAAACCGATCGCGAGCAAATCTGGCCGTTGTTTTGGCGACATCGGGGAGGTTTTTTCTCCGTGCATTGCGTCTGCGAACCGGGGAAGCCCAACGTCTGGTGCCTGGAACAAAGCACTCCTTTGGCGAGTTCCGAAAAGCGGTTGCCAAGGACAGGATGAACGAGGAGAGACTGATGGAACCGAACCTGATTGATCTGGAGAGCGATCATTACTTCATGGGGGAGGCCCTGCGGCAAGCGGCTAGGGCTTGCCTAGTGGAGGAGGTCCCGGTGGGGGCGGTGGTGGTCCGTTCGAGCCGCATCATTGCCCGAGCTTTCAATCAAGTGGAAACCTTAAAGGACGCTACTGCACACGCTGAAATGCTTGCGATCACCCAGGCGGAGTCGGTGCTTGGAGATTGGCGGCTGACCGGTTGCACGCTCTATGTGACCAAGGAACCCTGCCCCATGTGCGCTGGAGCCATTGTGCATACTCGGTTTGACAGGGTTGTTTTTGGGGTTGCCGACTTGAAGGCCGGTGCGGCTGGCACCGCGTTAAACTTGCTTTCCTGGCCTGGCTTAAATCATTCCTGCCCTGTCCTCGGGGGCATTCGAGAGGAGGAATGCCGAGCGTTGTTGAAGAACTTTTTTGCGGAACAAAGAGAGAAAGCCAAGCTGCCGAGGGAACGGGGGTAGGCGGTCATCAGTGATCCTACTGACCACTGATTGGCGGGGTAAATCAGGGCAGGGAGTGCGCGTTCCGAATCCTTCAGAATGGGCGCGGAGATTTGTTTCTCTGGGCTCCAGTTGAGGAGAAGAGCAGAGGGGGACATTTCGAGGGAATCCAACTCGCCAGTGTTTTTCTCGTTTTACAAAACAGATACTGAGATCTGTGGATGAGAGAGGCTGGAGAGGGACGGGGGCATCTCCGGTGTTGGGTCTGGTGAGCGACTTGGGAAGAATCTCTCGCCAGGACTCAGCGATGATTCGCCATGGGCAACTGCCTACTGGCCACCGACAACTTCCCATCCTTTATCCTTTCTTGAGGGGCTCCGGAATTGTCTCTTGGGTGGACAAACGGACAAACTGACGGCGCGCATACCACGCCATGGCGAGGAGGTCCAAAAGCCCTCGCCACAATCGGTTCCAGATACCGTACTTGGAAACGCCGGAGACTCGCGCGCGGTGGTTTACAGGCACCTCCAGCGTGGCGTAGCCCCCGTTTTTAACAAGAATAGGCATGAACCTATGGAGGCCATTGAATGGGAACACAGCTTGCAAACATTCCTGACGAAATACACGCATGGCGCAACCGGTGTCCTTGAAATCCGAGCCCAGCATGACAGACCTCGCGACCCTGGCGACAATCGAGGACGCCTTCCGGACCCAGCCGTCGTGGCGCTTCGCTCTGAACCCACAGACAAAATCGGCCTTATCCAGCGCCTTGAGTAGTTTCGCTAAATCCGAAGGATCATTCTGCCGGTCCCCATCCATGGTCGCCAGGATTGGAGACTTCACATGCTTGAATCCGGTCCACAGCGCCGCGCTCTGTCCCGCCTTGGCTGAATGCCTCAGGCCTTGTACGCCCGGATCTTCGAGGTGCGCCTTGCGGATCTGCTCCCATGTGGAGTCCGTACTGGCGTCGTCGACAAAAACAAGGATGTAGGTCAAGCCTGACAGGGCTGCCGCGGAGCGAATCTCACGGGCCAAAGGCAGCACGTTGTCAGCCTCATTATGGACAGGGACTATGATGGCGATTTCTTCAGACACCTAGGGATTGAGTTCGCGGATCTTGATATTCCTGAATCGAGCCTCGTCGTTGTGATCAGTGAGCATGATCGGACCACGTATTTTCTTCCCGAAGCCCGGACTGTCCTTGAATTTGCTTTGACCGATTGCAGCCTGGACCGCAGGGCTTTCGAGCTCGTATTCGAGAACTTTGGCGCCGTTCAACCAATGTTCAACAAGTTGTCCTTTGACCCGGATCCGGGATTGATTCCACTGTCCGGGTGGTCTCGTCGGCTTGTTGGGTGAGGGTGGAAGGACATCGTAAAATGCGGCGGTCATCCTTTTTGATCCTCTGAGGGCGTCAGGATGTTTTGCGTCATCGATCATCTGGTACTCGTGGCCTGGGGCCGACTGACGTTCCTCGGAGACAAGGTATTTGACACCATTGTTTCCTGCGGGAGCGATCCACCATTCCCAGGTGAGTTCGAAGTCCAGGAACGCCGCGGAGGTGATGATGTCACCTCCTTTGACGCCGTGCAGTTTGCGTAACTCTCCATTTTCGACGCGCCACCCCTCCGCAGGGGGTGTAGGCTGTTTGTAGAGGCGCCATCCCTGCAAAGTTTGTCCGTCGAAGAGCAGCTTCCATCCAGCCTGCTTCTCGGAATCAGTCAGCGTGTTTGGCTGAGCCGCGTGGGCACCGTGGAGGGCGCTCGAGCGAGCCAACCCGGCGAGGAGGAAAAGGAGGGTGGCCGAATGGAAGAGGGGTTTGAGGGTTCTCATAGAGTTGGCTGGATCGAAATATTGTGGTCGGCGCCTCCCCTGCATAATTAAGGGGCCAAGCTCGTAGGTTGCAGCGCTTCCACGTTCTATACCCTTCCCGGAGGAACCCGGTCAAGTTCGTCGGCCAATCTCCATGGGATTGGGATCGGGATCGAGTTTCTTAAATGCTCTTCATTCCTTCGCTCTAAAACGGCAGCGGAGCGAGGTGAATGTTGGCAACAGCCTGGATGAGAGAGGCATGACGAGGAACGAGCGGTCCCGTCGTGATGGAGCTGGTGAGCGGCTTGCAAAGAGTCTATCGCTAGGACCTTGCGAGATTCGCCCTGAACAACCGCCGTTATGAGGATGAGTCGCCCGAGGGAATCGGCACGACACCATACCGCCCGCACATCCTGCGTATCGAGAAGCCTGCACCTCATTTCTTTCACCGAGTCTGGAGCCGCAGTGCTCTCGATAGACCCTCCATACCGCCTATCGCTTTGGAATTTCCCCTCGCTTTGAGAAGGTTCCAGAAGTCCACTCGCGTTGTGTCACGTGCTTCTCGAGACACAATCCCTGCTTTTCAAAAGCGCGCTGAACCGTTTGGAATTGAGAGTTGAGAATCCCCGCGGCGAGCGCGGATCCACCGGGCGCGACGAACGCCGCGATGCGATCCGCATTGGCTTCGAGGAGGTCCGCCAGCAGGTTCGCGCAAACCAGATCATACGGTCTTTTTGGTGGGAAACGAACCTGGGTCAAATCTGCGCGCGCGAAAAGGATCCTATCTGCGACCCCGTTGGTCTCGGCGTTGTTGCGGGCCACCGAGACGGCCACAGGATCGAAGTCAATCGCTCGGATAGGATGGCAGCCAAGCTTGGCTGCAGCAATCGCCAGGATGCCCGAACCGGATCCGAAGTCGATGACCGAGCAAGTCGACCTTGTTTTCGCGATGCGCGCGATTTGGTCGAGACAGAATCGTGTTGTGGGGTGGTGGCCAGTGCCGAAACTGAGCCCTGGATCGAGGACAATTTCGAGAACGTTGCGTGGCGGTTGACGACTGATCCAGCTCGGTTTCACGAAAAAAGTTTTTGCGGCGAGAAACGGTTTGAAATGGCGCTTCCACGATTCGGCCCAGTCTTGGGCTTTGAGTGGGAGGATGCGAGGCTTCGGGATGCGGAAGAGGATGTCCTCTTCCTTCAGGAGAAGCAACGAAGGCGCCAGCAAACGAAGCGCCTTGTTGATCCCGGATCGTTTCTCGAGGTAAACCGAGACTGTGGACCGCTTGGTTCGCTCGCTGAAGTAGGAAGTGGCAGGGGTCTGAAAAATTCTCGTGAGAAGCTCCACCACGGCGTCTTCCGCTTGAAGTGGCACGGAAAGACTCACACGCCACAGAGGTTTGCTTGTATTGTTCATCCTTACAACGCCAGTTGAGTGGGGTGAAGATTGACGAAGTTTTGGACGAGAAATGCTGGACGAGGAATGAGGCATATCCGTTATGGATCTGGTGCGCGACTTGGAAAGATTTTATCGCTGGGACGTTGCGAAGGTTCTCCCTGGGGCAACTGTCGATTGAAGGTTCAGAGGAGTTCCCGCCATGGCGCGAGGTTCAGCAACTGAATTTCTCTCCGGGGACCGGCAATTTCCACCACGCTCACGCTCGCATAATCGATCTCAAAACAGGACATTCTGGAGAAGGGGAGATCCAGGAGGATCGAAAGGATCATGCGAATCACGCCGCCATGGCAGACCATCGCAGCTTGGCGTCCGGCGTTTTCATTGAGAACTTGATGGACACAAGGCTCGACTCGGGATCGAAACTGGGTGGCATTCTCCGCCTCCGAGATTTCGTCCTGTTCTATGTGATGCAGCCAATCAAAGGCGCTTTTCCCAAAAAGCTCTGCCACCTGATCCCATCCCAGGCCAGTCCACGCTCCGAAATCGATTTCCCTCAACCCTGCCATAGTTTGCGCGGTGGGTCTGTTCTGCCTGGCTAGAGGGGCCAGGGTTTGCCTAGCTCGAATCATCGGACTCACGTAGAGAGCATCCATATGAGTTTTGGAGAGCGACTCGGCAAGCCGATGGGCTTGTTCGTGCCCCAGAGCCGAGAGCTCCATGTCGATGCGTCCCCCAAAAATGCGGTGGTATCGCTCCTCCACCTCACCATGGCGGATGAGGTAGAGCCTGGTCCTATTCTGGTTGCCCTTCATGGCTGCTGTTTCAGTGCCCGAGTTTGAAGGTCGAAAAGCTGGCGCAATCCGTTCTTGCCAATCGCTAGCATCTGGTTGAATTGCTCCGTGGAGAAAGTCCCTTTTTCACCCGTTCCCTGGATCTCGACCCAGCCGCCGTCCGCGTTCATAACCAGGTTCATGTCCACGCCGGCGGCGAAGTCCTCCACATAGTTCAGGTCGAGACAGGGAGTTTCATCAACGAGTCCCACACTCACGGCGGCCACGGGTGACAGGAGCGGGTTTGTGGAGATTTTACCGTTGGAGAGCAACTTTTGGATCGCGAGACCGAGGGCCACGTAACTTCCCGTGATGGCGGCAGTGCGGGTGCCTCCATCGGCCTGCAGGACGTCGCAGTCGATCCACAGGGTGCGTTGACCTACTTTCTCGAGATCGATGCAGGCCCTGAGTGCTCTCCCTATGAGGCGTTGGATCTCCTGGGAGCGTCCGTCGATTTTGCCTTTGGAGATATCCCTTTGCTTTCTCTGCAACGTGGAGTAGGGAAGCATGGAATATTCGGCGGTGAGCCATCCCCCTGTCACCCCTTGGTCCTTCATCCACCGCGGCACGGTGTCTTCGATCATGACCGCGCAGATCACTCGGGTGTTGCCCCACTCGATCAGCGTCGACCCGGTGGCATGGGGGGCGACATGGTTTTTGAATTCGACGGGCCGCAGTTGATCTGCGGCGCGACCGTCGTGCCTGGACTTGCTGATTTGAGTTGTATCGCTCATGAGGGCGCGGACTCTAGGATGAACATCAGGTTTTGGGAATGAAGAAACGACGAACATCTCCAGGAAGGCCCGGAGAGACTCTCCAACTCAAGATGAAACTCGGCAGGTCGCGGAAGGTAGGGTGACACGAGGCCCTTCCAAATAAGGCTCACGTCATGGATACCGAGACAAATTTTTGGCACACGTGTCGATTGTTCACCTGTGGCACACCACAAACGCTTTTCCCTATTTGTGGCCGACGGGTCCGATATAACGGCGCGCGATCACCACGTTGTCAAACGAGACCACGTTTACAGGGTGTTTTGTCCAGCGATCTGTCACGTAGCTTTCGAGCGTGAGCGCGTTAGCTTTGAGATCAGCGTTCTTGCGCCAGTTGATGCCCTTCCAGTGTCCTTGAAGCGCGCCATTGATCCAGAACGCTTGCTCCCCATCTGGGGCGCTTGGGGTGTTGTGATGGAGCATGAACTCGACACAAATCCACCGGTCTTTGGGAATGACTGGCGCGGCGGGCACCCCGTAGGAATTGCCCCAGTATTTCGCGTCCTTAGATACTTCCATTTCGTGCCAATAGCTGTAGAAGTTCCAGCGTCCCGGCGCGGGAAAACGGCCCCAATTCCCCCAGGGTTCGATGGCGGTGGAAAAGCGACTCGCGCCGTCCGGCTTCAGTCCCGCTCCGCCGAATCCGCTCCATTTGTCACCGCCCGTCAGGCCTTTGTTGGCCCGCAGCGTGACAAAGTGGTGTACGTAATCGCATTGGGGATCGAAACGGGTGTAGAACCGGATAAAAACCGTATCCACCGGCTGGAACCATTTGGTGAGACCACCGCCTGTATCCTTGTCCAGATGCGCTTCCACGCGAAGGCACCGCTTGCCGAGTGCATCAACGTCACCGGGAGAGGCCAATTGGAGCACGTTGCCACCTTTGTTTCCGGTTTCATCCCACCCGAACCCCAGGGTGCCCGATTCGAAATCGTCACAAAAAATGACGTCTGAATGGGACTTCAACCCCGCGTCACCGCGGAATCGGGCGGCCAGCCCTTCTCCGGAGGGAAGCAGCTTTTTCTCCGCCAGATTGGCGCCGCCGTCCGGGTCGCCGCCGAGCGCCTCTGCCACGACTGTGAGAAGGGAGATGAACACGAAGGAATTTAGCGAGTTCCGCATGGAGGAAGGGAAGCATTCGATCAGTTTTCGGTCAAAGCAAATGGCCAGAAAAAACCAGCGACCGAGTCAGAAGGCGCAATTGGAATTCAACGTCGGAAGGCCGAGTTACACGAGGCCCCTCTGGATGACGGATGACGTGATTTCTTTTGCGATCCCCGCCCTCGCGTTCCGATCGGCTCGGCAATTCCCCCATCACGATGAGGATTTCTTTCATTCCCCTGTCTGTCCCCGTTTCAACAATCAGCCCGCGAAGGATTGGGATTTCTGGGTGTGGAACTGGGATTACGACGATGACCTCGGAATTGGCCATGTCGAAATGGACGCCTTCAACCTATGATGATCACTTTACCAGGCTTCATCTTTGGCAGCGCCGCCAACAGTAGCGCCGCCAGAGGTTTCAAGTCCGCCAGCCGATTAGAGCGGGCTCGGAGCACCGCCACAGCGAGATCAATTTGGATTAAACTCTGCTGGAACGACAGGTTGCGATCCACTGTCACGAAAACATCGAACTCTTTTTCTGCGAGCCGGAGCAGCCGCCCATTCTTGATCGTGGCCCAGCCCATTTGCGGCACAGTGCGGACGAGATGCCCGGCAATTCAGAAGCCAGTCTCCGGTCAATGCACTCGTCCAGGAGGAGTTTCACGTCAGTGGGCCGACGCCACCATTTGTGCGGCGGCGGTTTCGAGGAAAGTGACGACGTGCTCCCGTTTCACAGTGGGGAACCCTTGGAGAAACTCGTCAATCGAATCGCCCGCTTCCAGGTAATCAAGCAGCGTTTGCACCGGTACGCGTGTCCCGGCAAAACACGGCGTACCGCCCATGACCTCCAGGTCAGTCGAAATGATTTTCCGTTTCATGCATCCATCATCGGCCATCAGGGATTGAATTCAAGCCAACAGAAAGAACTGCCATGACCATCCACCTCCGCACCTGGGGCGACCTCGCCTGCTTCACGCGTCCTGAAATGAAGGTCGAGCGCGTCAGCTACCCCGTCATCACGCCCAGCGCGGCGCGCGGGCTGCTCGAAGCCATCCTCTACAAACCGCAGTTTCGCTGGTCAGCCGGGCGGCAGGCGTGACGCGTTGTCCCACTACCGGAGCAGTGCGCAGATGCGCCCCGGGGTGCGCTGCAGTGCATTCCGCTCCCGGTTCCAATCCCGACGAGCGTTGAGCGTTGAGCGTTGAACCAAAATCTGAAGTTCGAATTTCGAGATCCGAACAAACGCTCCATCCGTCAGATTTCTTTTGGGTAGGACCGGATTTGTCTTCCCCCATGAGATAGAGTTCACCTCAAACATAACTGCGACACTTGATGTCGGATGAAGGAGGGAGCACACTAGGAACTCCCACCGGAAGCATCGAGGCAGAAGGCATCATGGACTATTTCGCACACACGGCGGAACGGGCGGACGGAACCCGCGACCCGGATACGAGTCGTTGGCAGCCCTTGCACGTCCATCTGCGCGAGGTCGCCCGCCCGATGTTGCAGCGGATGCGTCCCCATCGTCAGACCACGGAATCTCCAAACCAGATCGCCGACCTCATTCGCGAATCTCCCTCAGTGGGCAGGGCAACCCTCCTTGACCCGTATCCACATCGTAGTTACTTTCACCTAAGGATCTATGCTCTCGATCAACATCAACGACCTGTCCGCAGACAATGCGGAGTTTTTCCAGCATCTTCCCCCCGGGGAGCCCTGCACCGTTACGAATGCCGGTGGGACTCTTGCGTTGATCATTGGCATGGATGCTCCCAAGTCGGCGACGCCGCGTCCGGCAGGTTTCTACGCCGGCCAAATCACCATTGCGCCGGACTTCAACGACCCGCTTACCGACTGGGACGAGGCTTTGGAGCGCCCCGTTTTTTAGCCGCCATTCGGCCCGCCAGTCAACTCTCGTTGGCCAGTGGGCGATTCGCCGAAAGGCACGAGTCTGCAATACCAGAATTCGAGTTCTGCGGTCCGGCGTCCATCCTCATCCTACCGAACACGCTTCCTGCACCGACTTCCCTATCCCGCGCTGTCTGGAAACAGCGCCGTCCGGAACCGGCAGGCAAGGAAAGACCATGAACCACGCCTCCCTCATCACCGCCAGCAACCGTACGTATTGCCCTGTCAGGACAACCACCAGCATTCCCCCA
>CANLCA010000050.1 GCA_947487925.1 Verrucomicrobiales bacterium
AACCAAGGGTGAACACTTGCCGCCCTTTTCCTTTGACTGGTTCACTGGCGGTCTCCCGGACAACTCCTGACTGTTCCATGAGACGGGTGAAAGTATTGCTCAAGCCGTTCGCCCCGGTCCCTTTCTTTTTGCTCAACTTCGGGAACAGCGGAGCATCCGCCTGGTTGCTGCGAACCGACAGTGAAACCAGGTAATTTTCAACGTCGGGGTGGATCGGAATTTCCAGGGGTTTGCGATTCGCTCCTTTTCTGTCCTTCTGCGGGTAGAAGCAGAGTGTTCGCCTTTCCATGTCCACGTTCGCCCAAGTCAGCCGGGCCGCGTCCATGAGACGGACTCCATGACACGCACCCAGCAGAATCATCCCCCGCCACTCGGTGTCGGCCACAGCCAACAAGGACGTGATTTGCTCTCGTGTGAAGGTGTCACGGGTAGCGGAGTTCTCCTGAAGCAAGTCCACAGCCTCGGCGGGGTTGCTGAGGATGATCCCTTGTCGGCGGGCGACATTCAGCGTGATGCGAAGGGTTTTCACTGCCATGTTTGCCGTTTTATTGGCTTTACCTTCCTTCACGTAACCGTCTCGGAAGGAGGCGACGTCACGCGGCACCAGTCCAACCAAGCTCCGCTTTGCCTTGTCGCCAAGGTGTGCCAGGAAGGCTTCAACCACATTGCCATAGCGGCGTGCGGTGGCGGGGGCAGTGACGAGAGTTTTCGATGAGATCCATTCTCGGAAGAAGCTGGCGGTGTCGCAAGAGTTGAGGGGTTCTTCGTTTGCGCGTTCGTAGATTTCACTCACCACCTTTAAAACCTGAACCTGGGTTAGGGTCCCCCGTCGCGCAAGATCAACGGCGCGTTGCCAGCCGTCCATTACGGCTTGCGCCTTCTTGCGGTCGGTCTCTTTGGTGGACTTGAAGCACCGCTTCCCGTTGGAGTCAGTGAACGCACAATACCAGAACGGACTTTTTCCTCGGGGATCCCTGTGCAAGCTTGCCATAGTGAGTCATAACATAGTCATAACAACGCCTATGTCAAACAATGTCGCAGAATGCTCATTTTATTGGTGTTTTACCATTTTAAGGCAGGGTGGTATGAATCACAGGTTCGAACCCTGTATCGCGCACCATCTCTCTAATCTTCAATTACTTACGCCATTTTCTCCGGTTCTTCTCTGTTTTCGGTGGAATCAGCATTGGGGCAAGTGGAGCTTGCCGGCGACGAAGTAGAGCAGGGTGATCCGGTGTGTCGTGGAACGATAACCCCGAGCCATTTCGACACGCCTTGGCAGGCTATTGGTCGAGGCTCATCACAGACGAGCACCGTATGGTTTACAAGGCTGTCGGAAGAGATTTTCTCATTCCACAATGACGCTTTCACTACTGACGCAAGGTTCGAACCATCGGCTTGAATGACCGCCTCACGGCGTTGCGGTTTTGTATGCGCCTGGTTGAAGCGTGCGCAGTGCTTGCCGATGCCATTCACAAGGGCCGAGGCATCGCCGCTTTTGAGGGCACACGACACAGTATCCCAATTGGTGAGCGATCGACGGCACACCGAAGGGTCACCAAGGCGTCAATCTCCGTTTCTCGCCGTCTTCCCAGCGTTCTTTCTTGCTCCAATCCAACTCCAAGATCTATCGTCGAGCAACGATCAGATACCAAATTCCTGCTGCTATCAGTTGGTGGTTTTTACAGAGGCGAATTGACAGAGGAGGGTGCGATGCTCAAAGGCCATCGGCTGCAGGGCGGTCAAAGTGTGCCCCTGGAATTCGCAAAGGCACCGACTAGGCGAGAAGAGTCATTGTTTCACGTGTGGCAGTGAGAAACTGGCGGTGGGGTTGTCTGTGGGTTAACATGGCACGCCGCACTGAACCAAAGCGATGAACAACCAATCTCCGGCAACTGGCACGCCGCTGGAATTACGCGGGGTCACGAAGCTCTTTGGTGACTTCCGCGCGGTGGACGACGTGAGTTTCAGTCTGACCGCGGGTTGTATTCACGGCTTTCTCGGTCCGAACGGCGCCGGCAAGACCACCACCATCCGGATGATTCTCGAAATCATCAAACCGACCAACGGCAGCATCACCGTTTTGGGTGAATCCTCGGCGCTGAAAGTCCGCCAGCGCATCGGTTATCTCCCGGAGGAGAAGGGGCTCTACAAGAAAATGAAGTGCTGGGCAGTGATTGCCTATTTCGCCACATTGAAGGGCTTGGGCCGTGGCGCGGCCAAACGGTGTGCGTTCGAGTTGCTCGAGCGATATGGCCTCAAAGATTTCGCCACCAAGCCGACCGATGCACTATCCAAAGGTATGGGACAAAAAGTCCAGATGCTCGCGTCCATCGCGCATGATCCGGAGTTTGTCATTCTCGACGAACCTTTCTCCGGCCTCGATCCGGTCAACCAGCAGGTGATGGAAGACATCATTCGCGACATGGCGAAACGCGGGCGCACGGTGTTGTTTTCCACCCATATCATGCAGCACGCTGAGCGGTTGTGCGACCGCATTTTGCTGCTCGCGAAGGGGCGGAAGATTTTCGACGGCCCCGTGGCGGAGGCGAAACGAATCATCCCACGCCGGGTCCGCATCCAAACGGGAGACGACATCACGCCGCTGCGCGAATTGGCGGAGGTGGTTTCCCTGCGTCCGCTGCCGCGGGCGACCGATGAGCTGGGGTCGGGGGCGGCGGCGAATTGGGAACTGGAGTTGCGAGAGAGCGGTGATCCGCAGGCCATCTTGCAGGCCTGTTTCGCCCGCGGTATTCGGTTGCTGAGTTTCAATCAGTCTGACCCGACATTGCATGAGGTGTTTGTGCGCCTGGTTGGGCCGGACGCGAAGGAGGCGTCGTTCCGATGAGATTCGCCTTTCTCGTGGCTTGGCGTGAATACGAGGAAAACGCTCGCACCAAGGGTTTCTGGCTCGGCATTTTGCTGGTGCCGGTCATCATCTTCTTCAGCGTGCAGGTGCCGATCTGGCTGGAAACCAAGGGCACGCCGACGCGCCAATATGTTCTGGTGGACCAGTCCGGCACGCTCGCAACGGTGGTGGAATCCAGGTTGGAGATGTCGCATCAGCGGCAGGTGCTTTCGGCGTTGAACGAATACGCCCGCAGGCAGGCGGACGGGCATGGCGCGGCCCCGCCTTTGCTCGAGGAGTTTATCAACCAGGGTGGCCAGTCGAATTTTCTGGCGCAACTGCAACCGCATTTGAAACCGGGCGCACCGCCGTTCAAGTCGCCGCGCCGCGCGTTTCAGCGGGCGCCGGAGCCGAGCGACTTGAGCAAATTGAGCGACCTCGCTGCCTTGGCCCAGGGATTGAAGCCTTATCTGCGCGGCGAAAAACAGATCGAAGTGGACGGTCAGTCGGTGTCGCTCGCAGCGGCCATTCTCATCCCGCGCGACATCGAGCAGCAGGTCGTGCGACCCAAAGGCAAGTCACCGGGTGGAACGGGGATCGAATACTGGTCCGGGAATCTGGCCGACACCAAGTTGCGGGATGAAGTGGAGCAAACGGTGAACACGGAGATTCGCCGGCGGGAATACCTGTTGCGCGGGATGGATGCGGCGGCGATTCGCGAGGTGGAACAGACCTACGCGCCGTTTGCCAGTTTGAATCCCAAAAAGCAACCCGGTCAGGAAGCCGTCAACACGACCGACATCATCAAGCAATGGGCGCCGAGCGCGTTTGTCTATCTGCTCTGGGTGGCAGTCTTTGCCATCGTGCAGATGTTGCTCAACAACATCATCGAGGAAAAATCCAATCGCATCATTGAAGTGCTGCTCTCCTCTGTGACTCCGGGGGAATTGATGACCGGCAAGTTGTTTGGCATCGCAGCGGTTGGTTTGACCATGGTGGGTTCGTGGATACTGGCGTTGGTGGGAATCCTGTTCTGGAAAGCGAGCGGGGTTGCCGGGACCAGCGCGGTGACGGGCCAGATGTTGACGGTGTTGTATTCATCGAGTTTGATCCCCATGTTCGTGGTTTATTTTCTGCTGGGTTATGTGATGTATGCGGCGTGCATCCTCGCCCTCGGCAGCGTTTGCAACACCCTCAAGGAAGCGCAGAGTTACATGGGAGTGATCACTATGGTCATGATGGTGCCGCTGATGACCATGACGTTCATCCCGAAAGACCCCAACGGAGTGCTGGCGCGTGTGCTCTCGTGGATTCCGCTCTACACGCCGTTCATCATGATGAATCGCGCGATGGCTGACCCGCCGTTGATCGACCTGGTGGGCACGCTGGTGCTGCTGGTTGTTTCCGCCGTGGGGGCGCTTTGGATGGCCGGCAAGGTCTTCCGCATCGGCATCCTGCGGACCGGTCAGCCACCGAAGCTGCTCGAGATGCTGCGCTGGCTGAAGCGGTAGCGTTGCAACAAATGTTCTAAGGCCGCCGCTTGACGCGATGCGTTAGTGTCCGTTTCTCATCGTGTTTCCAGCGTTCTTTCTTGCTCCATTCGATCTCCAATATTTATTCTGGTACCATGACTTGAAACCAAATTCTATCAGTCAGCCATTTGCAATGTTCAGACCTCAGACTTTTGGGGGTAAAATGAAAAACCCGATGGCGGAGGCTGCAATGGGGCCAGTCAATAGTGTCATGTTCTATTAGAGCTCGTTCCGGCGCTGCCAATACAACAGATGCGCCAGGTAAGTTTTGGTGCCCATCCTCAAACGGTCGGCGACCCACTCCAGCGTCACCGTTGTCTCCGCTCGAAGCCGCCGGGCTATCGCCACTTTCTCCGGGTCACCTTTGCGTCGGTCATTCAGCGTTTCCGCACCCCACTTGCGCCGCTTCATTTCCTCGTTCAACACTCGTTCTGCCTTCGCCTCCGCCGATTCCCGCAACTCCTCCCCATAATGGAATTTCCCTGCCTTCACCTCCACTTGCTCCAGCAATTCCCTCCGCAACTCATCCGCACCGTAGAACCATCCACGCCGGATCGGCTTGTAATCCGCGCCTTTCTCCACCCTGCGTCCTTCTTCCACAGCCGCCTCCAACCGCCGTCTCCCCACCGGGCTATCCTTCTCAATCCGATACTCTCCAAACAGTCGATCCACTCTTAACCACGGCCACCGCTGTGCTGGACTTTTTAGGTATTCCGGCCAACTGCTCCATCGATACGCTCGTAATGCCTCATCTGCCTTAAGCAACTTCGCCCGCGCGGGATTCAAATGCACGTAATCGCTCACTTTTTTCAGATACCCATTACCGCTGCCATCGACTATGAGCGCCTTGTAGCGGCCACTGAACAGGTGACCGGAAAATTTGTGTCTGCGGTTGAAACGCGATGTGTAGGTCCCGAGAAACCATTTCATTCCCGTCACCAGATTGGCCTGGGGCGTCTCGACCACCAAATGAAAATGATTGCTCATCAGACACAGCGCATGAATTTGCCAGCAAGCCTTGACGCACGCCTCCCCGAGCGTCGCCAGGAATCGCTCTCGGTCCTGCGCATCCTTAAAAATGGCCTCGCGTCGGTCCCCACGACTGAGCACATGGTAAATCGCTCCCGGATATTCGACCCTGAGTTTGCGCGCCATCGACAACACATTGGGCGCCCCCATAAAGTTGTCAATACTATTGACTGACCCCTTTGGTTCACGGCTGGATAAATTGAAGGTCAACCGTCGAAAAGAAGAGAGGAGGTTTCTGATTCGAAGGCTGGCCGTGAGCACAGCCGTTTTGAGGTTCAAACTGAGGAAACGCGATGGACCGACCGGCTTGGGGTCAAACTAGGGCCCTCCCACAACTCGGTAGAACCGGTGGTGTTCCGCCTGGGTTGTGTCCAGGAACTCGGTGAGCACACCACCCGTGGCACCTAAGACCTCTCCCCTCTTTTCCCAGACTGCTTCTTCGAGGTTGTGCTTGCTCAAAACCCGGTATTTATGCCCTGCAGCCGCTTGCCATCGAAGTGTGGTTCCTTTCGCGGTCTGGCTGACTGATTCGATCTCAAAAACAGAAGTCCCATCAAGCGGGTTCGTGCCGACTTGGGACTCCTGGAGGGTGGTGAAACCATCCGCGTCCGGGTCTAGGTCCGGGCCCCCGGCGAGGGTCGTAAATGGGTGGAAATACTTTCTTTGAAAAATGTCATCTACACCATCGAAGTTCCAGTCGGGCCACGGAGGCAAAATTTCAAGGAACCCATTCGCGTAAGCGACCTGGTCTCCGAATCTCAACACAAACGATCGCATCCCGGGCGTAGCATCCTCTGAGATGTCGATTTTGACCGAGACCAAATTAAGCCCCACGAAAGCCTCCTGAAGGAAAATGACGGGCCCGTGGGTGATCCCGTCGCCCGTCACAATCAAGGTCGCGCCACTGGTTGGCAGGTCGGGGCCGTAAACCCCGACGTAAACCTGGCGGCGGCCCGGCTGCACGGAGGCAGCGGTATTGACTCCAAAAAAAGTGTTCGCCGATTCATGGGGAGGACGAATCCGAGTGATGCGGAGGACCTTGGTGTTCCCCGCAGGCGTCACATTGAAGTTCTGCTTCTGCGTTCCCGCGGGAGGTACAGCCACGACCACTTCCAGCGAAGGCAAGAAGCCTGTTTCGGTCTCCGCGTAGGTTCCAAAAGGGTCGATGTCCAGCCCGGACATGATGCTCGATTTAACCCCACGGGGGTCCAAGGGGCACACGCGGAGTTTGTAGCTGCCGGGGACCAGCTGCGGGATCTCATAGCTGCCGTCCTGGCGAGTGACCGTTGCTTGAACTAGGTTCCCAGAGCTGTCCTCAGCCACCACACTGGCCCCGAACACCCCCTTCCCCGCCATCGTGACGACTCCCGACAGGGTTGCCAGATTTGGATTTGGGGTTGGATAAATCCACGTGACCGCAGCCATCTCGTCGCGAGATAACCCGGCCTGGGTTCCAACCCCGGCAGTGCCGCGAACCATCATCGTCGACGCGCCCGCCGGAGAATGGTTCAAACCGATGAAGTGACCTATTTCATGGAGCATAACTCCCTCCACAAACCGTTCGCTGGAAGTGGTCGCGTTGAAGTCGGTGAACCAGGAGTTTTTACTGCCATTCACCACGGGGTTCCCGTTGAGAACGATATCAGCCTCCCCCAGTGTGTTGTCGTCATAGTAATCCTGGTAGGACAGTCCGAGAGCGCCCCGCATGTCATCCAAACCCCCATTTATCAAGGTTCCATTCTTCACCCAAAAGACTAGGTTGGTGTTGTCCTTGGTGTTGATATCCACTCCAGGACCGGGGGCCACGAGCCCCGCATCCTCGAACTTGAGATGAGTTCCTGGAACCGACTGCCACTGAGCAAACGAAGCTCGAACCCCATTTAACTCGTTCAGAGTGTTGGTGGTCGAATAGGCGTCCGCGGCAATGTGGTAACGGACCGCCTTCGTGATCGGGTTCACCACATTGGTGTGGACAAATTGGCTCGGCTTCAACAATTCCCAATGCAGCCTTTGACCCTCGGTATTGAGCACGGCGACAAAGCCCCAAAGCGGAGTTGTGGCCCCCAGGAAAAGGCCTGCCGCCGTGAGAATCTTCAAAAAGCGAAACCACTTGGATGCGTGCACAATGAGAGGAAGGCTGAGGGATTATTGACCAACCAATTGAACCTGCCGCCGCAAACTGCCGAGCGTGATCGGGAGCTGGGTCGGAAGCCTGTATTTTTCGGCCGCGCCTTTCATCGGGGGACCGCCGTGAAATGTGTTTCGCACATAACGTTCCCCGGATGCCCGGTCGAGCAGAACTTCAAATTTGCCCTGGCACATGGCGATCGTCACCGCTTCACCTCTCGGGTTCAACCGCAGGAAGGCAACTGCTTCCTCCCCCACCCGATAGTCCACCTGGCTGGACACGACCACACGCCGTTGTCCGAAAGTGCCACCTCCATGCACCACGGTGATCGACTTGCCCTCGGGATGGCCGCCTTTCCATGTCTCTTTCACGTCAATTTCCACCTTCGTGTAGATTCGTCCGGCGAGATCCTGCATGCAGGTCTTCGAGGTCACTCTGCCAAACACGACAATTTCGCTGTCCTCGGACAACTGGGCCACAGCCAAGGGAATAAGACTGCCGGCGACCGCGGCGCTGGGGAGCAGGAGCAAACACATCAGAATCTGCGCTGCCAATTGCCAATGGGTCGGCAATTGGCCCCTCCGGTTAAGGCACCTCATGTTCATGGATTTTTGGATAATCTGGATTTGTTGCCAAACTACTGGAGTCAGCCGCCGTCGTCAAACGCCTCGTGAAAGTCCTACTCTCATTTTGACGTTGGACCCATTCTTTGAACCTGAATTCTAGAGGTCTCGACCTTGATGTAGTTCAGAACTACCGGCGCAAGAATCATGCCCGGAATACCGATCAGTCTTTCCCCAACCACCAAACCAACCAGGGTCAGCCAAATCGGATTTCGGATGCGATCGCCGATGATCTTGCTGTTCAAAAAGTATTCGAACTTGTGTATGACGACCAGAAAGGTCAAGGCAGCCAGAGCCATTTTCGCTGATATCGTGAACGAGATCATGACGATCACAACGTTGCTGATGAGATTCCCGAGCACCGGGAGAAGGCCGCACAGGAATGTGACCCCGACCAACACCGGCGCATGGGGAACCTGGGCCGTGAACAGGAAGATCGACGTGAAACTTGTGTTGATGCTCGAGATGACAATTTGAGCGCCCATGACGGTCACAAAGCTTTTATAGAAGAGCTCGAACCGCTCACTGATGGACTCGCAAAAAAGTTCATAAAGATTGTTCTTAAGGACGTGCGATCCGCGGTCCAGGTCGAGTTGGCTGTTGAGAAAAAGACTCACCGCCACCACCGCGGCAATGATAATCAACACCGCCTCGGTGGTGGCGCCCCGCGCAAAATTCGCGAAGTTCCCAAGGTAATGGGCCTGCTCTTTCACCGCCTCGATCGCGAATCCCTTCAGGGTCTTGAAATCGGTAAAAGGTAGCTCGAAGCCGTACGATTCAGCCCAGAGCATGACCTTCGGTATCGAAGTGTCTGCCATCTTGGGCAACGCGGTGATTGCCGCCCGGGTGAAGTGAGTCGTCGCGTAAAAGATCCCCGATAAAACGATCACAAAAAGAGTCACAGCGATGAGCTTACTCTTTGCGAAATGCAATTTGTTCAAGAGGAACAGGCAGAACATCACCGCCAGCAAAGGGGTGGTCAGCTTTAAGACTCCGGCGCCTACAAGGATCAGGGCAATCAGGGCGTACGCGATCTTTGCGGGCATCGCCAGAGTTTGAGAGTTTGTGTTCAAGGTAGATGCTTGTGTCTTTAGCCGACTTTGTGCGTTGAATGATTATGGCTAAGTCCTGCAGCCCATGGTCAGGAGGATGTTGGCCCACAAGGCTTGATCCCCAGTCTGAATCGTCAGCACATGGTCCGGTGATCCGACCGCCTGATAAAAATCCCACTTCATGAGAGGTTCCAACTCCAGATTCGAACCAGCTTCCCTCAAGATCTGCCGGTAATCGACCCAAACCGGCGGTTCTCCTTGCTGCGCATAAGGATCGTCCTCCGGGATTCCCATCGTGTTCACTCGGTCAATCGCCACCGCGCTCAGCAGGACTCGCAAAACTTGGGCGCAATTCACGACGCCCGGCGAGAGGTTCAGGCTCACCAGCTCTGAATTGGGCCCTCTCTTGTTCCACGCCGGATAATTGCCGTCCGCGATCAAGATTACTGAATGATGCCCCGCTCGTCCCAGAACCTCGTTGATCCGGGGATGAATCAGGTGATGCTTTAACATGACCCGATTCTATACCCTGTCCTTGTGGTTCTCAAATTGCATTTTATGCTTCAAACGCCAGTTGGACGGGGTGAAGATTTACAAAGGCCTGGATGAGAAAGACTTGACGAGGAATGAGGCAATCCCTTTATGGATCTGTTGAGCGGCTTGAAAGAACTTTATCGCCGGGATCTTGCAATAGTTCGCGTTGGGCAACGACCGTTTTAAAGTTCATAGAACTTCCCCTCTTGGCCACCGTCGCACGGCAGCTGCGGCCCGGTGAAGCGCGGAGTCGATCGCGGTGTCTGGAAGCGCCGGGTTCTCGGAACGCTTGTTGAAGAGGACGACCCAGCTCAACCCATCCCAACGGCGCACCAGGAGGCCTGACGTGCCTGGCAAGCTCCCCGAATGCCAGTAGTTCCCTTTCCCACCCCGCCCCACAGGCCTCACCATCCATCCACAACCATAGTATGCTGCCGCCAAGGTTCCATCATCAGCCCTCCAGGCGGGAGGCGCTGGCGGTTCGACCATCCCTCGCAGCGCAGGGGCTTTCAGAATGCGGCAATGATTTGGATCCTCCAGAGCCGACGCAAACCGCGCCAAATCTTTCACCGAAGCA
>CANLCA010000051.1 GCA_947487925.1 Verrucomicrobiales bacterium
CCATGGAACAGGATACCTCGGGCATAAGGATCCGAAAACCCGCCAATTGTCGCCGGGACCAGACGGGGCTGGGGCGGCGTGGGCAGGGTGCTGGGAGTGAGCAGCACCTCCGCCTGCGCATGCAACGTCATCCGGTCTTCTCGTCGGCTCGTGATGCTGACTGGAACCATGAAAGAATCGTTTCGCCACACGCCCTGTGAAGTCTGGAGGCTGACGAGGACAGATTGGCTCGCGTCAACAACCACCCCCTTGAGCACCTTGAACCCATCGAGCCCATGAAACGCCATTCCAGGGTTGTGGTGGAGCGCCGCTTGGGCGATCCATTCCATCATCAGGGCAGCCGGGAGGACTGCCCGCCCGTTGAAGGCATGCGAGCTCAAACAGGGCATTGAGGAAATCCCGACCCTTTGATTGAATGCCACACCCTGTTCCTCCGGAATTGAGTGGGGGAATTGGGAGGGTTGAACGCTCGGTGCTGGGGCGATGGCAATCACCTCCACTGCGCCATTTTTCGGGCAACAGATTTCGCGAAGCAAGAACGCGGCGCCTGCCTCGGGTTCGATGAGGCCGACTCCTTCCTGTTCGAACACCTGTCGTAGACCGGGAGTGACCATGCCCCCATTCCATGGTCCCCAATTCACGGACACGACGCGACTGTTCGGTCGACGGCGCGATTCGACTTGCGCCAACTTGTTGAGCACTTCATTCGCTGCTGCGTAGTCGATTTGACCTATTCTACCGAACCGGCCGGTGGAGGAGGAGAACAGGGCGATGATGCTGAGATTCTCTGAGGAAAGAGCGGCGAGCAGATTTCGTAATCCCGAAACTTTGGTGCTGTAAACGAGTTCAAATTGCTCATCTGTCTTATCTTCGATGAGACGATCGGCGAGCACCCCAGCCCCATGGACGAGGCCTTTGATAGGTCCGAACTCCCTCCGAACATCGGAGACCACACGAGCGACCTCGTGGGCATCCCGGACGTCCACAGATTTGTAGACTGCCCTGGCCCCCACAACGTCTAGGCGCTTGAGTTGCGCGCGGATCTCGCGTTGAGCGGCGATCTCGCGATACCGAATTTCAAGGTCCTTGGGGTGAGTCTTGCCTTCTTGGTGATTGAAAAGAGCCTTCTTGATCTCCTCGGGTGTGCGGAGGTCTCTGAGCCATGAGGGTTCGCTTTCGGCCAACTCACTGCGGCCCAGCAACACCATGGTGGGGCGGAATTCGCGAGCGATCGCCAGGGCCGCCTCCCCGGTCACTCCTCTGGCGCCTCCGGAGACGATTAAAACCTCCCCCGGAGCCAGAGGCACCGTCTCGCTTTCCACACCGGACGGAGCCAGCGCGACTTCCAGGGACACCCGGCTTGACTCGGATAAACCCACCTCCACGGGGCCATCCGTGAAGAGCTCACTCACGATCTGGTCGGCTGCAGTTTGAGGAAGCAAATTTTCTGGGTTGACGTCGAGCGCTTTGCAATGCACTTCAGGCCACTCGCGACGTGCTGTTTTGACCAACCCGGCGAGACCGCCGCTGATGGGGTCACCCTTGCCGTTCAAGGTGCCAAAACCAAACCTTCCATCCAAACGGGACACTGTGAGCAGGAGCGCTCCGGTTCGCTTGCCCGATCGGCGTAATGAGGGTCCGGCGCGTTGAATGAGTCGAAATGCGTCCTTGAGAAAAGTCTCATGGCTTCCCTTTTCCGGGGTGAGAATCAGGAGCGCCTCGGGAGCGGTAATTTCCGGGCTGTCGAAGCCGTTTTGGAGGTCCGCACGGTGAACCGAAAACCCGAGTGCCCGCAATCGGTCCTCAGTTTTGACTGCCAGTTCGGACCCGTCATCGCTCAGCCAGATGGTGGCGCCTTCTCGTATGGTGATGGTCTTGCGCGGGGATCCACCTGCCAGATCCACATGGCGGATAACCTGACGCAAGATCCCAGGGCTCCCCTGCGGGTGTTGCTTCTCCTCGTCGGCTTTGGCCGCGGTAGGCGCTTCGCTTCCAGATCCCTTCTCCAGGAAGTCGACTATTTGCTGAAGCGTTTGCAGGCTGCCAAGGTGTTCGGGTTTGATTTCCGGAGATCGGGGAAGCTGGCTCCTTAGAGAGGCCATGATCTCGACGCGTTTGATCGAGTCGATTCCGAGATCGGTGTCCAATCCCATCCCCAGGTTTAACATCTCCGCTGGGTAACCTGTCTTTTCCGCCACCACCTTCAGCAAAATGAGGGGGATGTCATCCGCCCTGACGGGTTGCTGGGCTTCGACCTGGGCTTCCTCCTGAGGGGAAGTGGACGAGCCGTTTTCAAGAAAGAAAACGACTTCACCAAGCGTTTGAAGCGTGCCGAGATGTTCTGGTTTGATCTCGGGCGATCCGGGGAGTTTGGACCTCAAGGCCGCCATGATCTCGACACGTTTGATCGAATCAATACCAAGATCCGCGTCCATTCCCATGTCCAGACTCAACATCTCCACGGGGTATCCGGTTTTTTCCGCGACCACTTCGAGAACCGCCTTCTCGCAAGAGAACCGACTGGCGGCTTTCGATTCTGTCGCTGGGGCAGATGGTTTAGGAAGGATCAGACTGCGGGCGGATTCTTCACGCGAGCTTGTCGAGCTCTGATTGGCTCCGGCTGGAGCCGGGATGTCGCTTGGTTCCAGGGCTGCTGATCGAAGAGCGCCCGGGTGAGAGGACTCTAGAGAGGGGCGCCTTGTCGTGGATGTCGCCCCCTGGACGAAAGGCATCGAGGGACTCGCTGAGTCCTGGGACTCGAGCATGGACTGAATCGCTCGACGGGAAGATTCCTGACCGTCGAGGAATTGCTTGTGAAGCTGGGCCGTTTGCTCATGGAGACGTTGCAGCGCGAAAATTCCGTCCTGAGTTGTGCGTAGGGCTTTTGTTGCGTCAGTCAACCCGAGGGAGTTTAACGGCGGACTAGAACGCGGGATAACCCCGGGCGAGCTCGCAACGAGAGTTTCCAGTTTTTTTGGAAATTCCTGTATGGACTTCGTGGGCGGTGGTGCCTGCAGACGTAAGGCCGGGGGCCGTGGGGTTGAGGGAGAACGGTAGTTGGCTCCCGTGAGTTGGATCGTGAGGGCGGGTTTTCCCACGACAAAATCGGTTGCCTCGGGAGGGTTTTCCCAACGATCCAGAGTCACCTCGTGACCCAGGGAAGCAAGGCGGCTCAGCGCGAATGCCAAGTCAAAAGTACCGGATCGATTGCCTTTGGACGCGTCAATAGCGATCGTTTCAACGTCACGGTTGGGGAGGATCGACTGGACCAGATCAATCAACACATGCCCCGGTCCAACCTCGATGAACGTGCGCACACCGTCGGCGTGCATCGCCTGGACTTGCTCCATGAAATTGACGGGGCGTACGATCTGGTTGGCGAGCAACTCCCGGGCTTGTTTTGCGGTCTTGGGATACTCGCGTCCGGTGGTGTTGGCGTAGACGGGGATTCGCCCCTTGCTGAAAGAGACATTTTCGAGCGCCGCCGCGAAGGGACCACGGGCATCCGCCACGAGAGGGCTATGGAAGGCCGCGGAGACCTGGAGCACTCGGGTTCGAATGGAGCGTTTTGTGAGTTCGCCCGCGGCTCTTTCGATATTTTCGGCGGACCCAGCGAGGACAAACTGCTTGGGCGAGTTGCGATTGGCGACGACTAGGTGCCCATTTTCCTCGGTCAGAAACTGTCTGACGGCTTCCTCATCGGCCTGCACAGCAAGCATGGCTCCGCGGTCGCCATTGCCGTTGGTTCTGGCCATGAGACGACCCCTTAGATTGGAGAGGTGATGCAATGCTTCTGGCTTGATGCGCCCTGCGCCGCATAGCGCCAGTAATTCTCCGTAGCTGTGGCCACACGCAGCCTCCGGGGCGACGCCGAAATATCCTAAGACGCTGAACGCCCCTATGCTGACCGCACCCAGAGCCGGCTGAGCAATATCCGTCGCTTTGAGAGACTCCTCCTGCTGGCGACGTGCTTCGTCGGAAAAGGCCGGATGAGGGAAAATAAAATCGCTGAGCTTCTTTGACTCCGCATGGTCCGGGTCGTCCGCAAACGCCCCGTCCGCTTCGGCCAGCGCGTCCAACATTGCGGGAAACTGGCAGGCCAGATCGCGCAACATGCCCACGTATTGGGAACCCTGTCCGGGGAACAAGGCGCCCAGCATGCCGTGGGTCTTTCCGGAACCAAACGCGATGCCCACAGGGGCGGTCCAATTGGATTTCCCCGGATTTTTCTCCAGCATCTTGAGAGCGGTCTCCTTCAGGTGGGCACGATCCGAATCGGTGGTGACAACGATCAGGAGGCGGTATTGCGCACTCCGGTTGAAGTGTTCACGGGACTGCCGCGCGGTCTTTCTGAATTCCTGCCACCCCATGTCGGATCGATGCGCGGCGATCTGGGCCCGGAGTTCCTCAAGATGGTCGCTTTGGAAGGCGAGGATTTCAACGTCTCCATCCCAATCTACACAGGGTTTGGCTCTCGCATGTTCTTCGAGGACACAGTGAAAGTTGGTTCCACCAAAGCCCAGGGCGCTCACACCCGCGCGACGTGGATGCGATTTCACCGGGAGCCATGGGCGTTTCCGGGTATTCACGTAGAACGGAGACTTGCCGGGGCTCGCCTCTTCAATCGGCTGGGTGACTTTGATCGTAGGTGGCAGGATTTTCTGATGCAACGCCAAGGCTGCTTTGATGAAACCGGCAACACCCGCCGCAGCCTTGGTATGGCCGATCTGCGACTTGACAGATCCTAGGGCGCACCAGGGCTCGTGGTGGACTGTTGTTTGGAAAATCTCGGTCAATGAGGTTAGTTCGGTGGCGTCTCCCACTTTCGTGCCGGTGCCATGGGCCTCGATCAGCCCGATGGATTGCGGGCTGGCACCAGCGTTCCTGTAGGCGCGTTGGAGGGCCAGCTTCTGGCCATCGGCGCGTGGGGCGTAGATTGCGTTACCCCTGCCGTCGCTTGATGAACCCATGCCTTTGAGCACTGCGTAAATGCGGTCCCCATCCTTTTCAGCATCGGCCAGGCGTTTGAGAACGAGAATGCCCAAGCCTTCACCCAGTATCGTCCCGTCGCAGTCTCGGTCGAACGGCTTGGCGTCCCCCGAGGGCGAGAGCGCCGGTGTTTTGCTGAAACACAGGTACATGAAGATGTCGTTGAACGTGTCAACGCCTCCCGTGATCACCATGTCCGATAGACCCGTTGAAAGTTCAAGGCTTGCGAGGTGGATGGCGGCAAGGGAGCTGGCGCAGGCGGCGTCGACGACACAGTTGGTGCCACCGAGATCGAGCCGACTCGCGATCCTGCCCGCCGCGACATTCCCGAGCAGTCCGGGGAAGGAGTTTTCCTGCCAGCCGACGTAAGAATCAGAGATGCGTTGAACAACATCTTCGGCCAATTCCCCCTCGACACCAGCGTCTTTGAGAGCCTTTCGCCAGATGGGATGCCCCAGGCGCGCACCCAGCGGGATCACTAGCTCGAGGGCGCCTGTCACACCGAGGATGACACTCGTGCGCTCTCGATTGAACGTCCGGTCTCCCCCGTAGCCCGCATCGGTCAAGGCTTGCTTTGCCGCGACCAGACTGAGCAATTGTGTGGTGTCCGTCGCTTCGACATCCTTCGGAGAGATGCCAAATTCCATCGGGTTGAACGTCACAGGAGAGAGGAAGCCTCCCCTCATCGCATAGGTGCGGTCCGGTGATTTGGGATCCTTGTCAAAATAATCGGCAACGTTCCAGTGGGAACCCACGGGAACCGGAGTGATGGCGTCCACGCCATTCTTGATGTTTGCCCAGTAAGCGCGGAGGTTTTCCGCCTTTGGGAACAAACAACTGATGCCAACTATGGCGATGGGACAGGGCTCGCTGGTCATGTGTTCAGTACTTCGCGCAATGTTGCTGGCTCCAGAGGATGCACGCCCGCCAAGCCCGCTGGCAAGTGAATCCCTTGGAGGCTGAGAAAATGCTGGCGCATAAGCGCGGCAGCGCCATGCACGAGATTGTCGGCGACCACGACCACCTTGCGATTCTCCAGTTTCTCAAGAAATGTGCCTCTTGTCCATTCGTTGAAAGCGCCCATGGCTGGACCACACCAGACCTGATAGTCCATCGCACGAGAGGGTTCGCCGCTGTTCGCCCACCTCGAGCTCAACCCCAGGTAGGATCGAAACACGAGCGCCATCTTGTGCTTGGGATCTCGTTCCGCGCGTTCAATTTGCCCAGGGTCGCGTTTCAAAAAAAACTCCCGCGTGCTCCGCCAGGCCTCTTCCAGAGGTGCTCGGAGTAATTGTTTCTCCACAAACGTCCGATCCGCTTCCGGAAGGGCTTCGAGGCTCGGATGGGAGCGATACAGCTCATAGAGCCGGTTCGCCCTCATCGGAAACATCGTGCCGCGCTTGAGCACCTGCACCTTGACCCCCATCTCAAACATGTCCGCCGACGGGGCCATCGCGACATCGGCCTGCTCTGCCTGAGCGAGCATCTTCCGCACAGCCTCGCAACTTCCAGATTCCACGCAAGCCTGATTTACGGAGCCGGTGACAACATAGGCGGCCCCCATCGCAAATGCCCCCGCAACTGCCGTGGGCGTCGACAAGCCACCCGCCGCACCGATTCGCGGCGCGCGTTCGTAGCGGTAGCGTGCTTGGAGCCGATCTCGGAGCGCCAGAAGCGTGGGGAGCAGGGTGACCAACGGACGGTTGTCAGTGTGGCCCGCCGAGTCGGCTTCGGCAGTCACGTCATCGGCCATCGGAATTCCAGAAGCCATGGCCGCTTGGTCGAGGGTGATCTCATTCTTTCGAACCAATTCACTGAGGAACTCATGGGGTGGAGGTGAGAGAAATTGAGTGGCTACCTCAACGCGGGAGACTTTAGCGATAACGGAGTTGGGTAATTGAATGTTCCCGACCTGATCCCGATGAATTCCATCGACTCGATAGCGCACGATGGGGAGGGCGAGTCGCAGATAAGCGGAGGCTTCGACGAGTCGCACGGCGCGACGTATGTAGAGGGCTGCCACTGCGGATTCCAATTCGGGTTCGTTGGGGCTGTGGATGAGATTAAAACCGTGCGGAGTGTCTGGGATGGCTCCGGCCAAATAAGCGATCGCTTCTTCAACCCTCTGTGGGCTGAGCCCGGCGGCACCGTAGATCGCCAGAAGGCGAGCCTTCCCCATGGCTTCTACCAACTGCGTCGACCCAATTCCGTTGGCCATGGCTCCCGCCATGTAAGCATAACGCACCGCATGGTGCTTGAGGAAAGCTGGATCACCCAAATCCTCCGGCCGAATCGAGGGTACGTAAGCTCGGAGCCTTTCGGCGCTTTCAGAAGAAGGAGTATCCCGAACAGCAAGGGAGTTAGCGTCACCATCGGACACTCTCACAAATCCATTCTGTTGGTTCCGGTGGAGAAACAGGGTCGAGTGCAGTCGGCCAAGGGCTCGCGCCAATTCCGGTTCATCCGCCACAAAGGAAGAATCCTTGGCTTCGATGACTCCCAGACCGCCAGATTCCGAGGCCGCATTTTGTGTTCGTTTTACCATTCGTATCGGTCAATCACCGAAGATCTTGGCTGCATGAAGCGGCCTGTTTGGGTTCTTTTATCCAAAACCAATTCCTCCCAATTGAGGAATGCCCATGGCGATTCCACAGGAAATCGATTCGTTTGACAACTCTTCATCCAACGGACGCTTCCACTTGAAACCAGCAGTTGCCCGGGGTGAACATTCGCAACATCCTGGCGGTAAAGTCCTTCCAAGTTGTTCACCAGACCTGCAAAGGAACTGCCTCATGCCTCATCCAGCCGCTCTCATCCAGGCCTCAGTAAGTATTCACCCCCTCAACCGCCGTGTAAGGGTTCTATCAGAGCGAACCCGCGAAGCAGGGCGAATTCCAAAGACAGACCGCGCCCAAGAGTCTCCATGATCCGTTCTTGTTACGGAATTGAAGGGAGCAGGAGGGCGTGGATTTCTTCGTAGCCCGCAACCACGTGGTGGGCCTTGGAGAGTGGGCCGGAAGGCAAGGAGTTGGTGATGGCGATGACCTGCATGCCTGCCGCGAGGGCGGCCTGCACGCCAGCCGCGGAATCCTCAATGACGCAGCACTCATTCGGGGGGACCTTGAGAAGTGTGGAGGCGCGTAGAAAGACGTCGGGCGCCGGTTTACCGTGGATCACATCTTGAACGCTGACTACATGTTGGAAATGCCGTCGCAGGCCGCCCATGGACAGGACCTCATCGATCACGCGGTGGCTGGATCCCGAAGCGACCGCCAGGGGATACCTCCGCGCGAGATTGGCCACCAGTTCCGGCAGCGATTCAAAAATGGGTTCGTCCCGGCGCAGCAAGTCGATCAGCCTTTGTTGTTTCCATTCGAGCAGCTCTTCGATCGGTTTCAGAGGGCGATGCATCGCCACGAAATCGGTCCAGAGCGCGAGGTCGGAGCGGCCGTAATAGTCTGGGAAATGGATCCCATGGGAATCGGTGTAGCCCATCTCCGCGAAAATCTCGCGAAACGCCTGTTCATGGTGCGGTTCACTGTCGACGATGACACCGTCCATGTCGAAGATCACCGCAACGGGTTGTTTAGTCATGGATGTCAAATTGACTTGGGGCTGGAAAAGGACGTCCGATTTCGAAGGCTCGGAACTTTGTGGGTGAAGCCGTGTTTCGTCGAGAAGAATCCTCAGAATCTGTGATTGGTGTGAGTGTAACAATTTATTGGAAAACGTGTTATGAAATTTTCAAGGACCCTTTTGAGGGACTTTGTGAAAAAAATCACAAATTCAACTTGCCTGCATTTTGGGGTGTGGCTAGGTTCGCAGCCAGCCTCCAGCGGGGGAGATCGAGTTTCAATTATGCGGACCAATACAGAGATTGGTTACAATTCCAAAATTGAGGGTGAGGTGATCATCACTCAGGCGGATGCGGTGCTGAACTGGTTCCGAAAGAACTCGCTCTGGCCGATGCCGATGGGGTTGGCGTGCTGCGCGATTGAGCTGATGGCGGCAGGGGCAAGCCGGTTTGACATCTCTCGGTTTGGTTCCGAAGTGATGCGGTTTTCTCCGAGGCAATCGGATCTCATGATTGTGGCAGGAACGGTCACTTACAAAATGGCTTTGGCGGTGAAGAGGATTTATGACCAGATGCCCGAGCCCAAGTGGGTGATCGCGATGGGGGCGTGCGCTTCGACCGGGGGGATGTACCGAAGCTATGCTGTGTTACAGGGGGTGGACACGATTATTCCCGTGGACGTGTATGTTGCCGGGTGTCCCCCGAGGCCGGAGGCTCTGCTGGATGCCTTGATCAAGCTCCAGGGAAAGATTCAGAAAGAGCCTTTGATAGCGGTCCAGAAGAAACTGACGCAGCCCGAGTCGATGGCTGTGCCGGCGTCGTGCTGAAGGGAGAGTCGCCTTGGAAAGCGAAACCATGAAGCACACCGCTAAACCGAGGGTCGGGGATCTCGCGCTCCAACTGAAGGAGCATTTTGGAGGACTTTTCGGCGAGCCGACAGAATTTCGTGGCGAATGGACGCTCGAACTGTTGGATGCGGAGGAAATCACCACGGTGTGCGCTTTTGCGAAAGCGGCTCTCGGATTTGATTTTCTGGTGGATTTGTCAAGCGTGGACAACTACGGCGAAGATCCCCGGTTTGCGCTGGTCTATGAGCTGTACGGCTATGGTCATCTTTGCCATCTGCGGTTGAGGGTTCGCGTGAGTGAGGAGAGGGGGGAGTTGCCGACGATTTCGAGTGTGTGGCGGACGGCGGATTGGCATGAACGTGAGATTTACGACATGATGGGAATTCGGTTCAAGGGGCATCCTGATCTGCGCCGGATTTTGATGTGGGATGGCTACCCGTATTTTCCCTTGAGGAAGGATTTTCCGTTGGCAGGCAAGACTACCGCCCTGCCGGAGGTGGCGTTCACTAAACCTGCACCCTTGGCTGGGGGACCATTCGTCACCACCGCGGGCGGCCGCGACAGCATGGCCCGCGAACCGCGATCACGCTCCCCTCAAACCGGATCCTAATTCGCCATGGCAACCGTTCAAGAGATCCAGATCCGAGAGCCTGCTGGCAGGGCCTCGGAGGCGCTCGAAGGGATGGGGAATGGTCCTGGCCACGTTGAGCTCCCGACCGAATTGCAAGGGGAGAAAATGGTCCTGAACATGGGCCCATCTCACCCTTCCACTCACGGGGTTCTGCGCATTCTCCTGGAAATGGACGGGGAGATCATCACCAAGGCGGTGCCGGA
>CANLCA010000052.1 GCA_947487925.1 Verrucomicrobiales bacterium
ACTGGACCAAGGATGGTCAACAGCGCCCGCGCCGACTTCGGCAATCTCTCCGGTTCATCCACCACCACTTTGCCATGGTCAATCTGCGCTTCCAACGTGACGTAGCTCATGGTCCGAACTTACGCCAAGCGCTAGGTCGGACACAAGCCTTGTAAACCTCTACGTTCCGGACGAGCAACCAACAAGAGGCTGTCCCCTGAACATTTCCAATCCTTGGCACTTCCATGACATCATAAAATCCCAGCATAAAATCCCAGGGACAGACAGATTATTGATGAAGTCCCGGCTTGGCACAGAAAGGATTTAGCCACGAAAGAACACAAAGAACACAAAAGGGGGGAGCAATAAGTTCCAGATTCCCTTATGTGAACTTTGTGATCTTTTGTGGCAATAAATTCTAGCTCTGGCTCTTCGGTCGCGTTAAAGTCGCTCTCCACACGCATGCAAACCTTCAACTCTCAACTTTCAAAATTGGGCGTTGAGCGTGGAACGTGGAACGTTCGGCGTTTCTCACCGGTTCATGGCCTCGGTTCGCGTTTAAAATTTGGAGATGTTTACTTCACAATGACCTCTCATAATACACTTGGGCTCCTCTTCTCCCGTGCCTCCTGCATTCTGGTGGGCCATTTAGTCGCCACGGAAGTCATTCTGGAGGCGGCTTCTGTGCCGATCCCCGCCAAACCCACAGCCGTTTTCGCAGCGCCCCTGACCGGGCCAGCGATTTGCCGGCCAGGTTACGTTGCGCCTGACTGCCTGGTCGCGCCGTTCGACATCCGTGGCAACTTCGCTGCGGTCGGGAACGGCTTGGCCAAACCCGCCGTGTCCAAAGACGTTCGCCCCGACCCACCGTCCCTGCACCGGCCCGAGTTTGCCAACGACGGCCAGTACGGCAACGGTTCGAGCTGGGTCAGCCATTCTCCCGACAGTTGGATCAAGATTGATTTGGGCAAAGTCATGTCGGCCGACCGCGTTCGCCTCGGTCGCGATCGTGTGGGCTTGCTGGACAATCATGACCCCGGCCAAATCACGCTCCAAACGGCGTTGTCCGAAAATGCCTACACCAATGGTGATGATTCGAACGATGCGACGGAATACACGACGGTATTCCAAACGAGGGCGCCAAATTTTCCAGGGACATTCGGCCCGGGCGAATCGCTCGAGGCCGCCTTCCCTCCGGTCCAGGCCCGTTACATCAAGGTACAAGTCTTCAATTTCGCCGCCGCACTCGATGAAATCGAAGTCTTCGGTTTTTCCGCAGTCACAGCCAAGACGCGCGGAAATCAGAACGCGGTTACCGTCCAGTTCAGCCAACCCGTCGATCCCGTGTCCGCCACAATTCCACAGAATTATGGCATCTCGGGCGGCGTCGGTGTCCAAGGCGTTTTGTTGCTTGAAACCGCTAAAGTTCGCCTGTTCACCACTCCCATCCCGGCTGGCCAGCCCTACACTCTGACCCTCACGGAAATCAAGTCCTCTCGCAACGAGGACCTGCCCTCAGGGAGTCAGCTCAAGTTTTTTCAAACGCAAAGCGGAATCACTCGAAAGGAATATCAATATGCTCTGCCTCAATGAGCGGACAGGCAATCAATAATCGCGCCATGAGAACGAAGGCCCAAGGGGCGGCGGTGGTTCCATCATTACCTTGGAAATTGAGGACAATAATCTCGTTCGGCATGGGCGGATGGAAAATGCGGATGACAGTGATTGCATCCCTTCTCGTTTTTACGGGAGCAATCTTGCACCATCAGAATGTGCGGATCAATGCAATGGAGATCAGCCGTGGGGAAGACAAGGCGGAGGCGCGAGTAACGCGGTTTAAGGTGCTATGCTGGAATGTGCATGACCTGTTGTTGGTTTCGGGTCCGCGAAAAACGAGAATGGCGTCGATCGCCGAGGCGATCAAGAGGAGAGACCCGGATGTGGTGGTGTTACAGGAAGCGTTTGTGCGATCCGATCGGAAAGCAATCCAGAGCGGGTTAAAGGGAACCCGGCTGGCGCACTCGATTTACTTCCGAAGCGGATTGGTGGGAAGCGGGTTGTTCGTGTTAAGCGCCTACCCAATCGAGAAGGCGGAGTTCCATCGGTTTACCAGGAATGGCAAATGGTATAAACCATGGCACGGCGATTGGTGGGCAGGAAAAGGTGGATCGCACACGAGGTTGGCGATCGGGACGAATGGCGCTGGCATCGACGTGTACAACTGTCATATGCATGCGCAATACTCGCGCCCGCTGGAATACCGCGCGGACAGGACCAAGCAATTGGAGGAGTTCAGGAAGTTCATAGACCGCACCAGGAAGCCTCGGGAGGGAGCGATTATTGCCGGGGATTTCAACTGCCGAATAAGCGACCCGGAGTTTGGAGCGCTTAAGGGACTGGTGAATGTGGAGGAAACGCTGACCGAGACTAATGGGATCGATCATATTTTTTTCGTATCTGGGAAAATGGGGAGGTATTCGGCGGGAGGCCGGGAGATCATGAAGATAACGACCAAACACAAAGGGAATGAGATTGAAGTGAGCGATCACTTTGGATATCTGGCGGAGATAGGATGGGAATAACTGGGCGGTTGAGCCGTCAAAGCCTGGTGGGGGCAGTCTTCCGCGGAAGAAAATCAGTAATACTGCCTTTCAAGCGGGAAGCCTTGGTGCCATCCCCCGGGGGTTTGAGAGCCGCGGCGCCGAGTTCGCCGACTTCGCAAATCTCCAACGGTTCCTCAACCCCTTTGAGTTGATAAACTCCGTGCTGAACCCATGAGATTCCGCCAATGCCTTCGATGGATTCGCCTTTCAAAACCTGCCGGGCGTTATCGAAAGCAGAGCGGGTCATGAGGATTTGATCGCCCGAGGCCAGAGACATGACTCTGCTGGCGATATCGACTTGAGAGCCATAAAAGTCGGTGGGTTTAGGGCCAACGCTGGCCTGAATGATGACTTCACCAATGTGGATCCCGATACGGTCTTGGAGAGGAAATGGACTTTTAGCGGAGATCGGCCGAAGCCGTGATTGGAGGGAAAGGGCGAAACGCACCGCTTCGGATGGGCGAACAAAAACGATAAAAAAGGAATCGCCAGCCGTGTTGATTTCGCGGCCTTCCGCGAACGTTTTGAGGAGTTCGCGAACGAGGGCGTGATGGGCTTGGATGAGGCGAACTCCATGAACATCACCGATTGTTTGCTTGAGTTTCACCGAACCAATGATGTCGGTGAAAACCAGAGTGAGGAGCGAGCGGGTGGCGTTCTGGGGAGCGGACGGTGGTGAAGCCGGAACCGGGTCGGGCAGGAGCGGCATGGCGGTGTTTTTGGAACCGACCAAGCGCTCATCGAAATGAGACAAACCGATTGCCAAAGTCTTGAAAAAGAACCGCGTGAAAAACACGGAAAGTCCGAAGAGAAGAGCAACGTAAGCGGCAAAGAAAAGGAGGTTGTTCGATTCTGGTTTGACGGGGATCAGAAGAATAAAGAAGACCATGAGCGCAAAGTAAAAGAGGAGATGGGCGCGGCGGTCGCCGGTGGGCCAGAATGAGTTTCTGGAAAACTTCCAAGCCAACTCCTCAATGACCGCGGGAGGCATCGGCTCGATGGCCTGAGGATGGGAGGGTTTTAAGAATTCGAGAAGAAATCTGGCAATGCCCCCGTGGCGAATGCGTTGGTCAAAGAAGGGGAGAAACTTCAGCAGTGCGGGAATGCACACTATGAAAAAGCAAAGTGCCCAACTGACAATGAGAATAATTTGGCCCGCATCTGGAACGAGAACGAAATTAAGAGCGCTTGTAACGGGTAGTTTGGCTGCGGCCGGGTCGAAGAAGGTCCTGAAATATTGGCCCGCCGCGGTGAACGCTTCGCGTTGAGCCTCGCTGACATTGGCAAAGCGGCTGGCGAGCATGAGAAGTCCGGCGACGACGAGGAAATAAAGTTGTGCGTTAAAGGCGCGGTTGAGCGAAAGCAACCCGAAACAGCGATCGTATTGAGCATCGTTAAAATCCAGAGCGATAAAGTCATCGGGGTTCTGGTTGGTGGCGATGGAACGGCGGTAAATGACTTTCAGATAGGTGCAGTTGTGAACCAGAATGAGAGCGACGGCAAAAAACCCAACAAACATGAGCACCAATTGATTGAGATAGGCCGCGAGAACAAAGATAAGATTGACGCCGGGCGCAACAAATCCAGGCTCTCCTGGCGCTGTGCGGAGAAAGAACATAGACCAATCCGGTTCCCTAAGAACGAGCACTTTCCCTTGGCCGGCAAAATAGTTGCAGTAAAGCTGGGCTGTTTCCGACAAGTCCCAGAGCCAGGTTGCGAGAGCGAGAAATGCCACCACCGAACAGATCCGGCCATCCACGGCTAGTTTTAAGAAACGAAGGCGTCCGCAATGCCGCGCATGAACTGTCGGGAGGAGCGACGCCACAGCTATGGGGCTCGTGGCTCCGGCGGTGCCCCACAGGGAATTTGCGACCCACCGCAGAAGATAAACCGAAAGAGGCAGAACGAGCGGATAAATCGTCCAGTTTACAGCGGACAAATAGCCTTTGAAGATTACGGTGCCAGCGGTTCTCGCCAGCGGAGACGAGGCAGATGCGGGAGAAGTAAAAGCAGTGCCAATAGCCCAGGCGAGAAGGATGGGAGCCAGACCGACCGCCGCGACCAGGATGTAGATCCACCTAGCTTCAGGGCGAAGTAATCGCGAGGCCAGAAAGCTCGCGATGGCTAAGACTTTCCGCATACGCTCCGCTCAGATGGGGCTGAATGCATGCTGGAGGCTAACACGGGGAGTGGCGGGTTGCAACGAAAGAGGGGCGACAAGAAATCTTTTCATTCATGATATCCCATTGCATTAGTATCCTGGTTGCTGGAAACTCGCGCTACTTGGTATGAACACAAGCAAAACGGCGTCCTCAATCGAGTACAAGTCCGTTCATGATTTGACATCGGAGGAGTTTTCGAACACACACTTTTTCGGATCCCGCCCGGTTGTTGTTCGGGATGCGATGGCGGACTGGGGGGCTCTTGGGAAATGGGGCCGGGACGGAAATCCCAGGGACAAATCCCAGGGACAGACAGATTATTGATGAGGTCCCGGCTTGGCTCAGAAAAGCAAACAAACCAGCCGTGGGATCGGCAGGAAACTGTGGGAATCAACCTCACGCTACGGAAACGGAAACGGGAGAGAACGAGAGTCGATCAACTCATCAGGAACGCGATTTTCCACAGTGTCTGCCGCAATCCATCAGGAGCCCTGCCAGAATGGCTAGCGCGCTGGATCCTTCACCTGGGCATGGGGAATTATACATGATACATGAGGTCGAACGTCGAACGGACGCCAATGGACGCGAATCTGAAGCACTCTCTCCAATTTCGTGGATTGCCCGTACGTTCCAGTCACGGGAATTCGCGGGTGACATCAACAGTGACCGGCCAAGCTACCCGAACGCGGACTTCCACAGGTCCCTCAGAACGAACATCGCCGGCCCGTCCAAACCTCGCACGGATCGAGCTCCGCTTTCTCGATTATCAGCCGATGGGGACAGACAATCTATGTGTCCAAGGTCCTTCTCCAATTAATTGCCTGTCCCCGGGAGTTGCGGCACGATCCTTGTTTACGGCAGCAGGCTGGAATTCTTGCGGCTGATTCCCTTCAGGTGGTGATGAAGCAGGCCATCAACCCGCGTTTTGCACTCAGCCGACGCTCGTGGATGTGTGATCACCCGGTGGATGATCCTTTTGAGTGGAATCCGAACATGCCGCCCGAAGTCCGCCGGGTTGTCGTGCCTGATCGACTCGTGTTCACCGAGTGTGAGCAGCATTCGGAACTCGCGCTCGAAGCTGTACCGTCGCGGCTTATAGAAGAACAGCGTGGTGTGACCGAACCTTGTTCTTGGGAAGTCGTCGTCGTGGTACTTGACGGGCGACTTCACGACCTGACCCTGCACGAATTGGCGAAGAGCTTTTCCGGACGATGTGATGACAACGATGTCTTGCTCCGTCGTGTAAGCGTCCCACATCTCACGGCTCTCCTTCGTTGCCCGATGCCAACAGGAGATGAATACAACGTGCCGCATGACCTCCAGCCCCTCCTTGGCTTCTTCCGCGGGGTTCATGCGGTAGGCAGCGTAAAACGCGGCATCCGAGGCCGACATCGTGGTTGCATTCGCCTGGGACAATCGCCCCTCGAACGGGTCTATGAACTTGTCTGGGCGGGAAAAGTAGAGGGCAGATCGGCTCAACAGATCTTGAAATTTCCACATTTCCATGTAGCGCCAAAGAATCTCTGAAGGGGACAGTTCGCTGTAGGGCCAGTCTTCAGGGTCAATCGAAACCATTGGGCCAACGATCTCCCCAGTGCGGCGGTCGATTATGGCCCTGTGGGTTGGCGGTTGCATTGTTTTGGTATTTGGGCCTTTTACCATAATCAAAAGTAATCCAAGGAACGGAATCTTGCCCTCCGGCGTCAAAGTGCGCAACTTCAGTGGCTGATGCTTTGATTGGCTTACCGCTGGATGATGGGGTTCGGAGGATACCCGACGGCGACAAGGACCATCCAATGCTCGTCCGGATCGATCCCTCGCCGCACAGTCCGGCCCTGCTCATCGAGGCCCTCATTCTGCTCTCCTTGACCGAACAGCCAGACTCCACAGTTCTAATTTACCTCGGATTCCGCGGCGGCCGTAAGGTCGGCGATTTGTTGACTTTGAAACCGCTTGGCAATAGTTTGATTGGCGAGGCTCCTGACCGGAGCAGTCGTCCCAAAATGAAGACACAGGTCAGAGATCGCAAAGCACACCGCAACGGCGCTCCTATGAGCCGCAAGCAGTTGCTGGAGGCCCAGGAACGCTCTTTGAACCGGGATCAGAAGCTGACTGCCCGGGAAGGCTTCGAGTCGCTGGTCGTGGCCGGTATCGTTACCAAAGGGGGAAAGCTCTCGCCACGCTACGGGGGTTAAGAACTTCCAGTTTTTTGGTTCCTCAGACTCACCTCCGCAACCATCTTTGCTTTCATCGCGACCTGGAGAATTCCAATCAGACATCGCTTCTAAATTCCTCAGCATCCAACTCGAATATTTTCGTGATGCATTGTGGGTCCAGGACCGCAATTTGAATGTGTGATTTGAGCATGATCTTTGAACCCGGGAAGGCTGGCCCGCCCTCCAGGAATACGCCCCTCACTGTTTGGCATTTGATTCCCTCGTTCTGAAAAAGCCGGCTGAGTGTGAAATCAATGACGGCACAATCTCGAAACCTCAACGCTTTGTCGCGCCAGCCTTCGCCCTGAGGGTTGCGGTTTTGGGGCATCGGAAGCTTATTCTCGCGAAGAAAGCGCCGAAAGTTAACGAATCTTTTCTGAAGCAACCGGGTATTGGCGGTATCCAAGAGATCCAAGCAGATCCCCAAATCGAGTTGCGCGCCGAGCACCGTCGGTTTGGTAATTTTCGACCCGATCCGCTTCGACTGGTCGACGGCCCACTCATACGCTCTCTGCGGGCCATGCTCCCAAAAGTAAATTCCGCCGCCGAGCCAATCGAATCGATTGTCGCTCGGTTTCAACGGTGCTTTGTCATCGAGCGCCATTGCGGCTACTGACGCATCACAACCGTGGTATCCAGTTACAAAACGCTGATATCGCTGGGTGGCCATCCGCCACTAAGCCTATTGCCAGGCAGCAAATTCACAATTCAAATTCAAAGGCTGCTCAGGGCATCAGACAGATTATTCAAGAATTCGAGGCTTGGGACAGAAAAGCAAACACACCAGCCGTGGGGGTGGCAGAAAACTGTGGGAATCAACCTAACGCTACTGAAACCGGAGAGAAAGAGAGTCGATCAACCCATCAGGAACGCGATGCTCCACGGTTTGCGCCGCAATCCATCAGGAGCCCCACCAGAATGGCCGGCGCGATGGATCCTTGAGCGTGGATGGGGAATCTTTCTTTGGACCGAAGCGTCCGCGATAGGTTTGGAAAATCTCTTCCACAAACTCGCGCGTGCCGAAAACCGCGCCGTCCACAAAGTAACGCACCCGATACCGCGCATAATCGTGAATCCGAAGCTTGCCCTTGGGGGAGATGACCTCCTTCACACGCTCCGGAAAAACGTCAGCACCCGCACTTGGCAGAACGTCTGGTATTCCCGCATCAACCCCGTGAAATGCTCCTTCTCCGCCTCCTCGAAAATGAACCATCGATCCACGATTCGAGAAATGCAGTGATAATGCCCGACGGGCCGTTCCGTCGGAAACTTAAGCCTCCCTTGCCTTACGTCCCTGTTTGATCAAACTCGCCTGCCGCATTCAAGTTCTTTCTCCTACTATTTGTCTGTCCCCAGGGAAATTTTGCCCCCGTTCCTTACCGTCAACTCGCGCCCCCGCGCCCGCATCACCATCTCCATCGCCAACTCGGTCCGCGTGCGATGTCGCCTTTGATGCTCGGGAACCTTGGCCTTCTCGCACCAATCCTTGTCCGAAGCCCGAGTTTCTGGCAGAAACAGTCGGAAATCCGTTAATGTCGCCCGTTCTCCACGTCCCAGGCAGCCAAACACCCCCGTCTGGCAGTTCTCGGTCTTCCCAAGGCGCCCGCTGACCCCCGCTGACCGAAGAAGAAAGAAGCCTTGACGGAAGATCATGGTAGGCCAATGTGAGAGTGATTCGTGAATGCAACCGACAGTGAAGCGAGCATCGTCAATATTAGGTTCCCATCAAATCGGAGGGCAAAACGCGTTGTTTGTCCTTGAAGCCCTGGAGGCACGGTTGTTGCTTTCCGCTGATGTGACCGTTGCGGCACCGTTTGTTTATCCAGTTGGTGATCAAGTGGTTGGTCCTGTGGCCGAGGTTATGGATATCGGTCAGCAGAGCCATACAGCCATAGCTTCCAGCCCTGGATGGGAACTCGGCAACCTTTTCGATGGACTTCCAAGTCAGCCTCTCGATCATTTGTCGATTGGAGCTGAAGAACCCATCAACACCGAGAATGAGCTGCCTAATCCCTCAGACCTGAATGCTGCACCAAACGACGCCGAGATTCGTTTCCCATCGCCGGAATCCAAGTCGGAACAGAATGAACGATTGGGTTCGGAGACGGTGATAATCTATAATCAGCCGTCGGCTCCTGAGGATTCCAATGCAGAATGGCTGATTGAAACTCTGCGCTCCGCGAATGGACCGCCCGTGCGCCGGGGGGGGCCGGATTTGCCCGGGCTGCGCTTGATTGATCCGGCCACGGACAACTTCGAAGGACAGGTTTTTTACCTCGATTTTGACGGCGCTCAAGGCATAACTTACGATGGTCCGGTGAGCGTCGGCCCGTTCGACGTGCCCGCCTTCAAGGCCCCCGGAGCTCTTGCCGACCTGGAGGAGGCCATCATCGCCGATGTCACAACCCGGCTAAATGCCCTCTTCGCGGATACGGGAATGACGTTCACTCTTGAGCGGCCTGAAGGTGATGTGCCTTACTCGACAATCTTCGTCGGGGGAACGGACTTTCCATTCCGCGAATATGGCTCCTTCCTGGGTTTGGCGGAAGGGGTAGACGGCGGGAACTCTGATCCAACCGATAGGGCATTCGTCTTTGCTGACGTGTTCGGCTTGTCTGACTCTGGAATTGATCCTTACATTGGCATGTTGACGGATATCGTTGCCCGTGAATCTGGCCGGTTGGTAGGCTATGCGAACCTGTCGCAGAATCCCGACGCTGGCTTACTTGATCCGGTTGCCATGACGTACAAGTCTGCAACCGGTGCGAGCCGCCCCCCCTGGAACCTGACCGTTGACCCAAACACACATACTTTCATAGTTGATGGCATCATCTCGTACCGTGAGACGAAATGGTACGTGAACGGTTCGTTTATCCGAACAGATATTTCACAACTCTCAAATGTCTATCGGGATCCTACTTATGATCGGAGCTTCAGTAGTGGGACGACGAAGATCGAGGCGAAGGTTTATAGCGGCAGCAACCAGTTGCTCGAAACGCACACATGGAATGTGACGGTTCTTCAACCTAACCGCGCTCCCACGCAGCCCGGCTTGCCATCGGCTTCGAACCCGACCCAAACGAGCGCCACGGTCAGTTGGGGTGCATCGACGGACCCGGATGGGAATGCGATCACCTACGAGCTCCAGTATGGTTACAACAACTCGTTTGGATGGCTGGGAACGGTTACGACCACCAACACAACGTACAACCTGACAGGGCTGGCATCGGACCGAACGTATGTGGTGCAGGTCAGAGCCAAGGATCCCAGCAACGCG
>CANLCA010000053.1 GCA_947487925.1 Verrucomicrobiales bacterium
CCGACCCCCTCCTTTGCTTCACACACCACAACCCACCTCCCTGAGGAACCAGGTTATGCTCGATCACGCACAGTGCGAGCACCCATTAGCCATCGCCGGGTCTCCTCTGGAGAAAGTCAACCGTTGCAACACCTCTGGGACTTCAGTGTTCAGAGGCCTTAACACTCAGGATGGTTCGATTCCCTTCACTCCCTCCATTGATAGTAAAGCACTTACGAAGCAGTGCAGCAACAGCGCAGCAAGGCGCTTTCAAGGTCTTCGCTGGCATCTCGCTCTTGGGATCCTGCAACTGATTGTCTGTCCCAGGGAAGTTTCGTTTGGACGTTTACCGCACGGGGGAGGCGCGGAAGAATCGCTCACGAAACTGCTCCGTTTGCTCATGGGAGAAGTCCACAAAACCAGTGCTGGGCAGAAGGTTTGTAATAATTGGTTCCCACCGGTTCAAGTCTTCCGATACGTCAACGCGGTAACGGATCCCGATGGCGCCGGCAAGACGGAACTGGAACCGGCCTTTGACGAATTCGGGGGTGGATAATTTGCTGTCGAGTGTCAGGCTGCGCAGCGTGAGGATTGAGGTGTTGTTGATCGAGTTGCCATCGAGTTCATGGGCACTTACTGAGGCACGGTAGGTCAACACCCCGACCCGGAGAGTCCTGGCGGTGATTGTCGCCTGCGCGCTCGAGAATGGCTTCAAGCTGAGAATTTCGCCTTGTACCAACGGATCGCCGGTCCAAGTTCCCGTCCCCGACTCCACCGAGAGGAGCGTTACTTCTAGCGGCAAAACATTGGTGACGATGATTTGGGTCGCCGTGGAGGGTCCAAGATTTGTGATTGTCACCGTGTAAATTAAGGTTTCTCCCGGAGCAACAGGATCGGGTGCAACGGTTAACAAAATCCCCAGATCCGCACGATTCGTCGACCCTGTCTCAGGCTCGGCTTCGAGCGACGGTGCGAAGCCGTGTTGGAGGAGAATCAGACGGGCTGAGTCGGCTCCCAATCCGGAAAGCAACCCGAGACTCGCGATTTGGCTGTAGGTTCTGCCCGGGGAATACCCCCCACCGGAGTCGAGTGTTTCCGGGCCCATCGAGTAATCCGCGCTGAAACGCTGGCTAGGCAGAACTCCGGTGGAACGTTCGTCCTTGGCGTCCGGAATGCCGTCGCCGTCGGTATCCGCTGTGGCGGGATTCGAGCCCCGGGCGAATTCGACTTCGTTGCTGAGTCCATCCTTGTCCGGATCGGCTTTGGGGCCGGCCGCCAAGGTGTTGCCTCCGAAATACTTTGCCTGCCAATCGTCGGGAAGGCCGTCGCCGCCGAAGCCTTCCGCATTGTCATAATTCGTGTTGACGATGGGGAGGGTGAGTGAGCCTCGGGCGCCCGCAAAGAAAACTTGGACCGTGACATTCGTTTGCGTGAGGACGAGCGGCACCGTGAGGATTCCCGCCGTGGAGAGGGTGGCGTTCGGTCCCCGCACTACGTGCCAAGTCAGATTGGAAGCCGCAATGACGAGCCGCGTGCCATCGTCGCAGAAGATTTGGCTCGAGAGCTGTGCGCTTGTCCCTTCATCCACTGGGTTTGGACTCGAATTCAGGACGAGATCACTAATCTCATAGAGTTGGGCGGTAAAACCATGCAACAGCAAGCTTGGGCCGGTGACATTCAGGATGAGACCAAGGTTTCCGCGACCGGAAGGGAGGCCCACGGCGGCAATGATGGAATAGTCGCCGTGAGTGCCGCTTGTTCCGTGGCCGCCCCCTGAGTCCAACGTTGCGGTTTGCAACGAATAATCGCGGCTCGATCCTACCAGAGCGTGCAATTGGATTGCGGGAAACAGCAGCAGTAGGAGTGCCAATCCAAGTGGCAAGCTCAGATGCAATGTTCCGAGGCGCTTTGGCGGTCGGTTCCGTCGAGGCAAGCGTGTGTCAGGGGAAGCAGAAGGGGAGGCGCATCGGTGGCAACAGTGCCGGCGATGAAGCCCATGTTGACTGCTGTGTAAGCAATAGGAGCGCATTGTCGCGGCAACCGGCATGGTTCGGACCAAGTTTTGGGGAAGGCGGTGTCAGGCTTTCTCACGCAGGCGGTAACGCAAGACTATCCGTTCCTTGAGTTTCTCGCGTTGGCCGAATCCGCCAATTTGTTGGTAGCGGATGGGATAGACATGGTAGTAGTTGACGCGAAGAATCTCCGTTCGTTGAGTGCCAACGAGCTCCTGGCGGATGACGCTCAAATTTCGGTTGTTCACAAAGCCTTGGCTGGCATCACTGTTCGCCTGAATCCACCACGCCAGGATCTCACCTCCTTCAGCATATTCGAAGGTGAGGGTTAGGGTTTGTTCCCGTGTGTCGAGTTGGATTTCAGGGTATCCCCCTTGATTAACACCATCGATTTCCAACTGATAGAACTGACTCCCTGTGGGGGCTGAAACCTGGGTTGGGAAATTTGTCGGGTTGCGTGTGTAAAAAGTCTGACCACTCGCTTTTCCTGGGGCTCCTGTACATTCGAACGTGTATCGCAACCGTCCCTCGGATCCAGGGTCAATTCGGGTAAGTTCCATATCGGACAAGGTCCAACGCACCCGCACGATGTTCGCGGCGTCCCGGATGGCGAGGGTGATCTTGCGACTCATCACCGAGACATTGGTGCGTGAATTGTTAAGTTCCGCGAGCAGGCGATCCGCCCCCGTCCCCGAGAACTCGAACGCGAAGGGCATCGCGGACGACGTTCGAGGCATGAGGCCGAGGGCGCCTTTAGTCTCGTCAAAAAGTCGAATTTCCTCGAGCTCCATGCCGGGACCACTGACAACGATGACCCGGTTGGTCATGACCCCAAGGATCTCGACGTCGACACTGTTGTTGTCCGGATCGGGCACGAGCATTGATGGCTGACCCTGGAGCGCGGCAATTGTGGATGCCGATTCCCATTTGAGCACCCCGTTTGCATCGGTGGACAGAAGCTGCCCGCCGATGCTGCCGCCGACGAGCTTGCCAATCGGCAGGGACTTGTCGGCAATCGCGTCGACGACCGAGTCAGGGGCGAGCTTTGCGGAAGTGATCGCACCATCGGGGACCGCGGCAGCCATCATGGCGTAACCCACAGCGGCAATGCGTTGGTCAGGTGTGATTCGTTGCGACCCGCGCGTGCCATCGTTGAACCAGACCCGCAACCACACAGTCGAAGCCTGGAAAACTGTGACGGGCAGCGGTGTCATGTTGGGAATGGAAACATCTCCCAACAGCAACGAATACAGCCCCTTGCTGACTGGCAGAACGACCGCGACGCTCGGTTCGGCTCCGGCGGCACTGCTGCCATTGTTGCTCCAATACGTGACGGCGGCGCCGGAACTATTCGTGCCAACAAGAGCAAACTTGAACTGACCGTTGCCATCAAAGTTGACGCCATTGACGGCAACGCGACCCTGATAATGGATGAGCTGCGGCACTTGGGCTCGCATCTCAACGGCGTTCAACAGCAGCGAGGCGGCGCAAATCAGCCATGCTGCCAGGGCGGCCACATGGAGAACGGAGGAGTCAGAGCGTTGTGGGTGTGTTTTCATAGGATGCACGCTTGGATTTTAAGAAGACTTGCGTGGAGGCGCTGGATGTTCAGGACGGCATGCGTATCACCCAATCCCTGCTGAAGCTGGGCCGAGCCGACGATGTCGGTGAGCTGAAGGGTCAGCAGTCCGGTCGGGTGTTTGAGCAGGAAGTGCTCCACCTGGCTGCGATGATCCACCGCGGCCTGAACGTTCATGATGGACGACCACTAGGAATTTGGTTTCGGATCGTAGTTCCACGATAGACTTCGGAGATGGACTGGAGCAAGAAAGAACGTTGGGGACAACGACGAAATAATTCCTGGGGACAGACAAACAATTGGAAAAGACAAATCGGGATAAGGAGCTGGAGCCGCGCTCACGGGCAAAGTTAAAGAGGGACGTGAGGCAAGGGAGGTTGAAGTTTCCGACGGATCGACCCTCGGGCATTACCACTGCATATCTCGAATCGAATAAATTGTCTGTCCCTAGGAATTAACGCCGTGCCTTTTGCACGCCGCAATCTCCGCGTCAAACTGCGGGATGTGCTCCGCGCGTTAATCGTAGGCAAAATGTTTGAAACCGAGCCGCTCCATCATGGCCGCGCGCTCCTCCGGGCCGCGCTTCTTGGCGTCGAAGGGGACGATGCACCACACCATCAGATTGGTGCGGGCGAAGAGTTGAGGTTCCGCCGCCTGGGCCGGTGACGCCACGTGCCACGCCCTGCAGCCGAGCAGTAGAAGCCAGAACGTCCTGGTTCGTTGGGTGATGTTCATGCCATGATCCCTTTTGAGACTTCCGCCAGCGTGGCGTCGCCGCACAAACGGCGCACCAGCGCGAGGCCAAATTCCACGGAGGTCGCCGCGCCCCGTGACGTGACGATATTGCCATCTTCGACGACGCGCTCCTGGACCTGCGACTCGGGCAGCTCGGGCAGAACCCCGGCGTGTGAAGTGAAACGCTTCCCCGCGAGCAGCCCCGCATCCTTCAGCACCGTGGGCGCGGCGCAAATCGCAGCGACAGGCTTGCCGGCTTGCGCATATTTCTGGGCAAGCTTGGCGGCACGACCGTCCTCGCGCACAGCCTTGATGCCGGGCCCACCGGGAATGAGCAGGAGATCGAACTCCTGTTCAGCGACGTCCGCCAACGTGGCATCGGCCTGCACGGTGATATTGCAGCGGCCGGTGACCAGCTTGTCCCTGGTCAGCGAGGCAACGACCACTTCCACGCCCGCGCGGCGCAACAGATCGATCGGAGCGATGGTTTCAATTTCTTCAAAGCCGGTGAAGAGGAGGCAAAGGACACGCTTTTTCATAGAGCACGGAGGCTAGCGAGCAACCGGAGGTTCGTCGATGGCGGTGAATCAGTGATTGGCCGCAGATCAAACACAACGCGGTGACGCGGCTGGTGATTGAGGTCTCGAGGTTCCATCCTTGGCTGAGATAGCCCATCAAGGCCGTGCGAGGCGATAGAACCGCGTTCCTTCCAAAGGCGAGACACTGAGCTTGAAGAACCCGTTCTCCTCCGTACGCCCGGTGATTTCCTCTGGCTGCCACTGCACCGGGGCCGCGAAGCTGTCGGTGACTTGGAGCACATATCCGGCAAGCAGCGTGGGCCAGGAGCTTTCGCGGCCGCCGGTGATGTTCAGGCACGACGCATGCAATGCAACCTGGTAGTGCGCCAGCACTCGATCGGCGGACAACGTGCGGCTGTAGATGGCGACTTCGTCAATGAGTCCCTGCCATTGGAACGCGGAGTTCGAACTGCTTCGGGCTACTTAAACTTGCCGGGCGCGATGCCTGCCGCCTCACGGCCGGCCACCGCAGTCAAAGGCATGCCTTCGGCGTTCGTCTGCTCGTGAAACACCTCCGCCAGCACAACCTTCACCCGCCGCTGGATATGTGCCGCCATCGCCTTGTTGGCTCCCTTCGCATCGCGCTTCTCGAGCGCGCGGAGGATGGAGATGTGCTCTTGGAACGAGTTCTGCAAGTGTTTAACGCGCCCGCTGGTGATGCGGCAAAACGCACGCACCAGCAGCCGGTAGCGCTTAATCTCAGCCCGCAACCGCGCGTTGCCGCTGGCCTCCGCCACGACGTCGTGGAAACGGATATCGAACTCGATGGCCCGCGCCGGCCAGTCCGGGTCGTCTTTGGTCCGGGCAAGCTCCTGCGTTTCCGCGCGCAACCGCCGCAAGGCCGTCTCGTCGATGCGCGACGCCGCGCGCTCGACGGCGGTGCATTCCAGCAACTGGCGCACATCATAAAGATCGGCGACTTCCTGCGCGGACATCGTTCGGACGCGGGCGCGGCTGCCGGAAAGCTCGATGAGTTCGTCCGCGGCCAGCCAGGAGAGGGCTTCATGCACCGGCGTGCGGCTGACGCCCAGCTCGCGGGCTAGAGAGACCTCGTTCAAGTTCGTTCCGCTGGCGATCTTTCCGGAAAGGATGGCCTCGAGGAGGGTTTCATAAACTGTATCGACGAGGGTCTGCCGCACGAGCGGAGCGCCGTTTTCAGTGAGTCGCAACATGGCTTTATGAGTTCCACGCTTGACGGCAACATTCTCTTGATTATGCTGCGTGGTGAAGCCTGCATGCAGAATACAGAGCACTCCACTGCCGTCAAGCCAGTTGTTTTGCCACGGGATGACCGCTATCGATCGACCGTGCAACGAATGCAGGAACACCCTCTGCCCGTGGGCGAGCGACCCTTGAACTGCGCCGTCGGCCCGGAGAACGGGCCGCCGCTCGTGCTCTTGCACGGCGTGACGCGCTGCTGGCAAGATTGGAACCCGCTGCTTCCGGCATTGACCGAACACTGGCAGGTCTTTGCTTTGGACCACCGCGGGCACGGCAAATCGGGTCGCGTGCCGCCGCATTATCGAGTGGCGGATTTCGCGCAGGATGCGATCGCTTTGCTCGATGCGCATGTGCCCGGCCAGGCCGTTGTCCTGGGCCATTCCCTTGGAGCGATGGTTGCCGCCATGGTCGCCGCCGAGCGCCCCGGCCGCGTCCGCGCGCTCATCCTGGAGGATCCGCCAGGCACCACCCTGGCTGAAGGCATTGGCCAGTCCCGTTTTTACCTGCAGTTCTCGAATACGGTTCGCCTGCTCGCGACCGCGCGGGACTTGGAAACTTCGACGCGCGAGTTGGCAAACATGGAAGTGCAGCGTCCAAGCGATGGCGCCGTCGTGCGCTTCAGCGAGTTGCGGGACCTCAACGCCATTCGTTTCGGGGCGGAGTGCCTCCTGCAAATGGACCCCGCCGTGTTGACTCCGCTCGTACAAGGCCGCTGGCTGGAGGGTCTCGACTGGTTCAGCAGTCTCCCAAAGATTGCGTGTCCCACGCTACTTCTGCGCGCTGACCCCGCATGCGGTGGCATGCTGACGGAAGGCGAGGCAGGACGGATCACGTCGCTTATCCCGCGCTGCACACGGATGGATCTGCGGGGTGTGCCCCACGCCATTCATTCCAGTCAGCCGGACAAGATGCTTGCGCTCGTCACCCACCTCCTGGAAGCCAACCACCTTTTTACACCGAAACCCAGCCATGAAAATCGCCACTGGAACCACGATCATCACCAACGGCCAATTGATTGACGGCACCGGCGCGCCGCCGGTGACCAATGCGGCGCTCGTGATCAAGAACGGGCGCATCGAATTCGCCGGACCGGCCGCCCAGGCGCCGGCCGCCCCGCCCGACGCGGAACGCATCGATGCCCGCGGCGGCACGATCATGCCCGGCCTCGTCGAAGCCCATTTCCACGCGACTTATTTCAACATCGCGGCGCTCGAAGATCTCGACATCAAATATCCCGTCGAATACGTCTCGCTGCTTTCCTCGGTGAATTGCAGGCTGGCGCTCGAGTGCGGTTACACGGCGGCGCGCTCCGGCGGCTGCCTGTTCAACATCGACGTCTGGCTCAAGACCGCGATTGAGAATGATTTCATTCCCGGCCCGCGCCTCGCCTCTTCCGGCCGCGAGATTTGTTCCGCGGGCGGGCTTATGGATTGGAACCCGGAATTTCGCAAGATCGGGATGGAAGGCTTGGTCTTCATCATCAACGGCGTGGAGGACGCCCGCAAAGCCGTCCGCGCGCTGGTGAAGGACGGCATCGAGTGGGTGAAGACCTATCCCACGGGCGACGCCGCCTCCCCCGACGTCAACGACCATCACACGCTCTGCATGACGTTCGACGAAATGCACGCCGTTGTGGCCACCGCGCACAATCACAAGATGAAAGTCACCGGTCATTGCCGCGCGACACAGGGTATCAAGAACGCCTTACGTGCTGGCTACGACACGATTGAGCACGGCACCTTCATGGACGACGAGGCAATGGACCTGCTGCTCCAGCGCAACACTCCGGTGATTCCCGCCCTGTATTTCGAAAAGGCGAGCGTCCAACGCGGCCCGGAGTTCGGCCTCTCCCAAAAGGTCATCGATGGCCATCAGGAGACGCTCGATGGCGGGGCCGAAAGCGCGCGACGAATCCTGAAGGCCGGGGGACGCCTCGGCATGGGCGGCGACTATGGGTTCGGCTGGAACCCGCACGGCGACTACGCGAAGGAACTGGTCTTCTTCGTGAAGGACGTCGGATTGACGCCGCTGGAAGTCATCAAGTGCGCCACCCAGACGGGCGCTCAGATCATGGGATGCGGCACCGAATTCGGCACACTTGAGAAGGGCAAGCTCGCGGACGTGCTCGTGATCGATGGTGATCCGGTGAAAAACATCGACGTACTCACCCAACGCTCCAAATTCCTCGCGGTCATGCAAGGAGGCGTGGTCAAGGCAGGCTCCCTCGCGAAACCATTTCCCACCGTCGTGACGACAGAGAAGTAAGCAGCTGCTCCCGGAAGCCGGGCGCGGTCAGGTTCTCCGGCTGGCGGACGCCGAATTGGAGCGCGGGGCAGACTTCCACAAGACGCCGCTGGTGTGTCTTGCTCTTGCAGGAAGTGACTTCGACGTGGCCAGGCACGCGCCACACGTCCGCCCAGTCGAGGCGGAGCAGCTCAGCAGTCCGAAGTCCGGCGAGTCCACCGAGAGCGACAACTGTCCGCATTGAATTGTCCGCGGCTTCGAGTAGCTGAGCGAATTCCCTTGGAGAGTAGAGGAGAACATCTGCACCGTTGGCGTGTTCGGGGCGCATGGTGTCCGCCTCACGCAATCGGTGTGTGCTGGCCAGAAAGTCCTTCCGCACGCACCATTGAAGGAATTGCCGAATCGCTTGTCGGTGGCGGTTGCGGCTCTTGGAAGAGAACGTCCCCAGCCAGTCCATGAAGGCGTCGATGTGGGTTTTGCCAAGTTCGCACACGGCCGCATTTGGGAACGTCCCAGCGAAGCGTCGGAGCTGAATGGCGCGGTTATAGGCGACTTGGCCGAGAGTTGCGCCCGTTGCCCTTCAACGGCGCGGGTTCGCGGTTCGTCGGCTGCAATGAATTCCTCGACGGCTTCCCGAACGTCCTTCCGTGTGACGTTGGCAACGGTGGCCAGGTAACGGGTAACGGCGTCGCCCAAGGACTGTCCCCTCAACTTGCTGGCGGCTTCCACGAATTCCGACACCGCCCCCAGCAGCGTCAGCTTGCGTCCTGCGGTCACGAGGAACCCTTCGAGACATTGAAACGCGGCCAAACTGTCCCTCGCCTGGCTTGCGGTTAGAGCAGTGGTTTGGGAACCTTTGGCGAGTTCACGCACAACTCGCTCTGCTTCGGCCTTAGCCTCGCCATAGGTTGCGAAGGTGAGCTGGCGACGTTTCCCGGCAACATAGTAGGAAAGCCTGTATCGGGGATAGCTGGGGGTCTTGCCGGAAATCGTGACCTCGGCTTTGTGGTACCGTATGGTCTGGGGGAACTTCACCTTGCGAGTTCCTGTTTCAACCGAATTCTGTGCCAAAACTGTGTCTGTTTTTGAAAAACCCTCATTTCCTTCGGAAAAATGGTGCGCGCTGCAGGTTTCGAACCTGCTTTCTCGGGTTTCTGGTTCTTGCTTCATGGTGCCTTTCTGTGTCATTACCTGCATGTAGACATACACAGATAAACCAATGTTAGCAAGGTGTAAAGTGTATCTACGTGCAACTAAAGCAAAGAAAATATGTGCGAAACTGTGCGAATCGATAGCCGCTGTGCGAAACTGTGCGAGAGGTGAAAGCTGTGCGAAGTTGTGCGAAGTTGTGCGGCGGCTTGGCCCCAAGGCCAGCGCCGAACGATGTCGAGTGTGAAGACGTGGTTCGTCAGTTGGAACGTCGCCTTGCCCTATCCTGGCTCTTCATTGCTGGCCGCTGTGGAAGTCCGTCAGGAAGGACGTTGACACCTCGGCGCATCGTGAAAACAACGCAGCCCCATGGCCAAAACCAAGAAGCCCGGAACTACGGTTCCGACTGGCAACCTCATTCCCGGGTCTTTGCCGTAGATCCTCCTAGCACTTTTCCCGCCTGTGACGATTTCACGGGCTCATTTTGGTTTGTTTTTCTGTTCAAGCCGGAAACCGGGTTTCCGACCTCCGCTTCAATGCCCGATTGGTCCAAATGGGCCTCAAAGCACTTTTCCCGGGTTTTTCACACGTCAATTTCTCGGCGTGTTATTGTGGCCCGAAGGGAACAATCCTTTTTTTCCTGGCCCTGGCCGTGCAGCGAAGGCGGTCCCCCCTTTTGGGGTGGGCCTGTTAATAGATACC
>CANLCA010000054.1 GCA_947487925.1 Verrucomicrobiales bacterium
CGCTCGATTTCCCTTACGGCTGGGGAGGTCCGCGCGACATGAAGCTTTCCGAACAAATCACTCGAAAAGGCCCCGCCGGCGATCACTTCGGTTCGATCGCGACAACCCGGCTGAAAATGCCCCGTGGCCGCTGGCGGTTCAAAAGCTTGAGCGACGATGGGGTTCGGGTGACGGTGAACGGAAGGCCCGTCATCGAGAATTGGACCTGGCACGGTCCCACGGCGGACGAGGGAGTTTACGAACACTCAACTGCGGGCGAGGTGGAGATTATGGTCGAACACTTCGAGATCGACGGCTACGCGACGCTCCGTCTGGACATCGAGCCTCTGAGCCCGCCTTTTCAGGCGCGCCAGCCTTGACCCGAAAAAAGTGAAAGCACGGCGGATAAACGCAGATGCACTCGGATAAGAACCAATTGTGCCGGAAGATCGGTATTTTAGACGGCGAGTCACTCCTTGCGCACCGTGCTTCATGTTTGGACGGGCGGTACGCACGGAGTGGCGCGCCCTACCGCGAAGCCAAATCCACAGATAATTCTTGGGAATTGGTATGAGAACCAATTGTTGAGGTCAAAGCCTATGGATTAGAGGCCGTGGAGGATCAACTTCTCGTGAATCTGCGTCCATCTGCGTTTATCCGTGGTTCAACTGCTTTTCGCAGGTTCACTTACCGATTCCCCGCTCACTCGCGCGGACAAATGCGAGGAGGTGCAGGACTTCGGGCAACAAGTTCACGGTTTGCTCGATGCGAACGAGGGCATTCGAAATTGCCAATTTCTCACGGAACAAAATCTTATAGGCATGCTTCAGCGCGGTCTGCGCTTCCTCCGTGACCGCGTTGCGGTCCAGTCCGACCTTGTTGAGGGTGCGGGTGCGGGCCGGGTTCCCGTCAGCCAGCATGAAGGGGGGCACATCCTGGACGACTTTCGAGCAACCCCCTATGATCGACATCCTCCCGATCTTGCAAAACTGGTGAACAGCCGCGAGGCCCCCAATCACGGCATAGTCCTCGACGCAGACGTGCCCGGCGAGTGTGGCAACGTTCGACATGATAACATGATTTCCTAGGACGACATTGTGGGCGATATGGCAGTAGGCGAGGACATGGTTATGAGATCCGACACGCGTCACGTCACCATCTCCCGTGGCGCTGTGGATAGTGACGTATTCCCGAAAAGTATTGCCCTCACCGATCTCGGTTCGAGTGATGCCTCCAGCCCACTTCAAATCCTGACTCTTCAGACCGATGCTTGCAAAAGGGAAAATCTCATTGTCACAGCCCAGCACCGTGTGGCCGTCGACCACCACATGGGAATGCAGCCGACAACGCTCCCCGAGAACGACATTCTCTCCGATCACGCAGTAAGGTCCGACGACAGAACCCGCTCCAATGCGCGACCCTGGATGCACCACGGCCGTGGGATGGATGAACACCACGAGTTGAGGGTCAGTTGAGGAGTTCATCCTTCGGCGATCATAAACGTGACCTCCGCCTCGCTCACGACTTCGCCATCCACAAAGCAGGTCCCTTTGGCTTTACAGATCTTCCCGCGAATCTTAGTCAGCTCTACTTCGATGACCAAACAATCACCCGGTCGGACTGGCTTGCGCCACTTGACGCTTTCGGCGGCCATGAAGTAGGCCAGTTTGCCGAGGTTCTCGACCTGTCGCAGCATGAGGATCCCGGCAACCTGTGCCATGGCCTCCAACTGGAGCACTCCGGGCATGATAGGGTGCAGCGGAAAGTGCCCTTCAAAAAAAGGCTCGTTGATCGTCACATTTTTCTGGCCAGTAATCTTGTTTCCGTCGATTCGCGTCACCTTATCCACCATCAAAAACGGATAACGATGGGGCAGAATCTGCATGATTTGCCTCACGTCCAGATGGGCCCCATCCACAACAGGGGTCTGCGGTGGGTGTTCGCCAGGCCCATTTCGCACCTCAGGCGGGGGCAGGAAAGCGTTCACAGCCACTCTTGCCTTACGCGCTTGGGTCGCAATCAAGCGGGCCAATTCACAATTGGCTGAATGACTGGGTCGAACCGCGATGATATGGGCATGAACAGGCCGTCCCACCAAACTCAAGTCACCCAGAATATCGAGGATTTTGTGGCGGACGAACTCCTCGGGATACCGCAGCGGTTCAGTCGTGAGCACCGCATCGTCCCGTATCACCACGGCGTTCTCAAGGCTACCGCCTTTGATTAAGCCGTTCTTGATCAAGAATTCGATCTCCTCAAAAAAACAAAACGTGCGGGCGCAAGAAAGCTCCTTCCGCCACGTCTCCGGGGATATTTCAAGGCTATAAAATTGGGTGAACCGTCCTGATTTGCCAGAGCTGGTGCAGGATATCTTAAGCCGGTCGTGTGGAAACACCGAGAGAATCGAGTCCGCATGAGCCAGTTCGATGGGTGTGTCCACGGCATAGACGTCCCGCTTCTCGGTTTGCGGGACCAAACCCGATTTTTCAATCAATTCGCAATAGCGCGCCGAACTCCCGTCGCCGATGGGGGGTTCATTGGCATCCAACTCCACCACCGCATTATCGACGCCGCAACCCGCAAACGCCGCAAGCACATGCTCCACCGTGTGAATCTTGACGTTTCCCTTGGAAATCGTGGTCGAGCGGTTGGTCTCGCTCACGTGCTCGATGCTGGCTTCTATCTCGGGTCTCCCCTCCAGATCCACACGTCGAAACCGGATGCCGGTGCCCACCTCCGCTGGAAGGAAGTGCATCGATACCTTGTTCCCGCTGTGAAGCCCAATTCCGGTGAAAGAACCGGGCTCCCGCAAAGTCTGCTGTTGCAACACCCCTTGATTAAACTGCCGGCTCGCCCCCTTGGCAAGCCACCAATCAAAAGCTTCCTCCAGGCCGTTTCCCCCACTCCTTCATGCCCTAAAGGAGCCCATTGTCGATCAATCTCGTGTCTCCTAAAAATGCCGCCACCGCCATGCGTGATCCCGGTTTAACCCGGGTGAGGGGTTGAAGGGTGGAGGGATTGAAAAAATCGATGTAATCGACACGCGCCAGTGGATACCGTTCCTCAACGGGTTTGAGTGCCCGCCTCAATTTATCCGCGAAGATCCCTGCTCGGGATTTCCGAACGACCTCTCGCGCTTGGCAAATGAGACGATTCAAGACCACCGCCTGTGCCCTGTGCGCCGTGTCCAGATAACGGTTCCTTGAACTCAGTGCGAGCCCATCCGACTCTCGCACGGTCCGCGAGACTATAACACGGATCGGGAAATGCAGGTCACGCACCATTCTCAAGATGACCGCCGCTTGTTGAAAATCCTTGGCGCCAAAAACAGCGACATCCGGAAGGACCAGGTTAAAAAGTTTGGCAACGACGGTGGTCACCCCACGAAAGTGGGTGGGTCTGGCCGCACCTTCCATGCCCATCGATACCTGTTGCTCCACCACCCAAGTGCTATGGTCCCCCTGGTTCGCATCAGGGAACATGTCGCGGTCGCGCGGCGCGAAGACCTCATCGACACCCGCTTCCCGGCACATCCTCAGATCCCTTCCGAAGTCGCGAGGATAACGGCTGAGATCCTCGTTGGCCGCGAACTGGGTAGGGTTCACATAGATGCTCAACACCACCTTCCCGCCCGACCCAACGGCCGCACGTGCCTTCTTAACAAGACTCACATGCCCGGCATGCAAGTAACCCATCGTCGGCACGAATCCAATGCGAGAGCCCTCACGTCTCCATGCCAACGCAAGGGCCTGCATCGACCTGAGAGAGCGCAGAACTTGCAAAACAGGAACGGACTGATGATCCGTGAGAAAGCCTGCCTATTTCTTAAAAGACATCGATGCAAACGCCGGCATCTCGTTTGCGCAAGGCTGATTGATCGGAGAATCAGGCTGGAGCGTGTTGGGTGAAACAAGCTGGTTCGCTAACAAATAAGCCTCGACTTCTTCACCGCTGATGTCGGGGAGCATTCGACCGTTCACCTCAACGCAAGGACTGAGCATCTGGCCACTTTTTTCAATCATTTCCTGCCGCTGGGAAGGGTTATTGATGATGTCACGGTCTTCAAATGGAATCTCATACTTGCGCATGATCGACCGAACCCCCTGGCTCCATCCGCAGGATGGTTTCAGATACGCAATAATCTTCGGTTTGTTCATAAAATAATAGTTGCCTTTAAAGTGACAGAAGTCGGACCCTAACTTGCCATACGTGATCCAATTGGCAAATCCTTTCCCTCGCCGCAAAGAAAACATCGGATCCTTCCGCCTTCAGCGTGTTTCACTCGAGGGCCATGAAACACGAAAGGCGGGCTTTGGGGTGGCACACGGATTACACCGCCAAAACCCGCCTCCTAATCACTTCCTCACATTCAGAAGTGAAACTTGGGCGCACGCGACAGAGCGTGTTCATAGAACTTCCAAAAAATCTTTCTGCACTCTTACGAAGAAACCTGTTGGATTACCAGCATTTCCTCACGTCCTTGGTAATTTTTATTGGGACCTGAGACCTGAGCCTGATCTTCCGCACCCGTCGTTCTCGGTTCGTGGATCCGTCTCGCCTACCACTCCATGACACACGTCTTGGGTGACAAACCCGAGGAGCCCGCGCGACAAAGCAGCAACATGCCGGATTTGACGTCCGACATCTTTTGTGAGATAACCCGAACCCAGCAGCTTAAATCTGGCCCTGCAAGAGGCTGGATGCGGGGGAACCCACTCAGCCCGTGCGATGGTTCGCATGGGTCGGGGCGCACGGTTTCCGGGCCGGAAGTTTCCGGCTAACGGACCGGGGTCACTTTCAAGACCTAGCCCGACAGCTAACCTCGTCAGCTCTTGAAAGGGCGATCTTTTCAGGTCTCCCGCCAAACTCATGGTCAAATAAGTTAACGTGGACCTCCTGGATTGAATCCGCGCGATTTTGAAGGGAACAACCAACTCCCAATCAAGTCGCGCGGGCGCCATTCAGGTTTCCGGCCTCGGCGCCGGACTGCAATCGCCTATGTCGTCAGACTCAGATACCTCCGCTCAATCCCCATCGCAGTCACACTCTCCCCACGGACACGCACAGCGAGAGCCGTCCCAAAATCACCTTATGTCCATGACTGTCGCCGCTCTCGGCGTGGTCTTTGGTGACATCGGAACGAGCCCTCTCTATGCGCTCAGGGAGTGTTTCCATGGCGCGCACGGAATGGAACCGCGCAGCGAGAACATTTTGGGAATCCTGTCGCTCATCCTGTGGTCTCTAATTCTCATCGTTTCGTTGAAATACCTGACACTTGTCATGAAGGCGGACAACGATCGCGAAGGAGGCATCCTGGCGCTTCTCGCCCTGACCTTGCCGACAAACAACCCGCGCGGCACCCACTGCAAGCTGCTATTGTCTATGGGTATGTTCGGCGCCGCCTTGCTCTACGGCGACGGTATCATCACGCCCGCTGTCTCTGTGCTGAGTGCCGTTGAGGGCTTGGAGGTGGCCACATCTTCCTTTAAACCCTTGCTCATCCCGCTGACGGTTTCGATCTTGTTAGTGCTCTTCCTGCTCCAACGTGGAGGCAGTGGGAAGGTCGGGAGACTCTTCGGTCCCGTGATGATGCTGTGGTTTGCTGTGCTGGCAGCTCTTGGCCTCCGCGGGATCAGCATGGCCCCCGAAGTGCTTCTGGCAATCAACCCTCTTAAGGCCCTCTCATTTCTGGCGAACGGTGGCTATCCAGGGTTCGTCATCCTTGGCAGTGTGTTTCTGGCCGTCACAGGAGCTGAGGCGCTTTACGCGGACATGGGACATTTCGGGCTGAAACCGATCCGCAAGGCATGGACCTGGTTTGTGCTGCCGGCTCTTGTTCTCAACTATCTCGGGCAAGGCGCGCTCTTGCTGGCGAACCCCGAGGCCTCCAGCAATCCTTTCTACCGCCTGGCTCCAGCCTGGGCTCTCTACCCTCTGGTGTGTCTCGCGACTTTTGCCGCCGTGATTGCGTCCCAAGCCCTCATCACAGGAGCGTTCTCTCTCACGGTGTCGGCAATCCAATTGGGGTTTCTGCCCCGGATGGAGATCCAGCACACTTCCAGCGCGGAGAGAGGGCAGATCTATCTGCCATTCGTGAACTGGTCGCTGTTTGTCGCGTGCATCACCCTGGTCATCGGGTTCGGATCCTCAGCTTCGCTCGCGGCAGCCTACGGTATCGCCGTCACGCTCACGATGGCCATCACCACGATACTGTTCTACTACGCGGCCAGACGTCTCTGGCGCTGGCCCGTGTGGTCAACCATGTCTCTCTGCGGTGTCTTCCTCGCGGTTGAAGTCACCTTTTTTGCAGCCAACCTCACCAAATTCACCCACGGCGGATGGTTCCCCATTTTCGTCGGTTTCGTGATCTACACTCTGATGTCCACATGGCGCATCGGCCGACGTTTATTGCGCGAAAGTCTCGAACAAAGCTCACTTCCTCTCTCGCTGTTCCTAGCCGACCTCCAGAATTCCAAAGTCCATCGCGTGCCCGGAACAGCCCTGTTTATGTCAGGCAATCTCGAGGGAGCTCCCATAGCCCTCCTCCACAATCTCAAGCACAACAAGGTGCTCCACGAACGCACGCTCATCCTCACGATTATCAACGAGGTCGTCCCACATGTGGAACCTGGAAAACGGGTCACCCTTGAGAAATTGGAGGGAGGACTCATGCGGATTATTGCCCGGTTCGGTTTCATGGAAGAACCCGCCGTGGATCTAGTGCTCGAGGCCTGCAGAAAGCAAGGTCTGGATATCAAACCCGCAGAGAGCACTTTCTTCCTCAGCCGCGAAACGGTCATTCCCAGCGAACGCCCCGGCATGCCTCTCTGGCGGGATTCCTTGTTCGCACTGATGGCTCAAAATGCGCATCGTGCCACAAGCTTTTTCAACCTCCCTCCCAACCGCGTTGTGGAACTGGGAATGCAAGTCGAAATCTAAACCAGAACCGTTCGGTTGAGTCCGGCATGCTGGCTCGAGCCTGACTCCCAAATTGATGGGCTAAAACAGGGATGCCCGAGGAGGCATACGAACCACGATGGTTCCGGCGATTTTGTCGTGCCAGGATTGGTTATCCCGATCCCAACCCGCCCAGAAGAAGCCCAGCCCCAGAATCATGAAGGAAAAAATTGCGGAGAGACCTCGAACAAGAGCCACCCCGTAATCCAACGGAGCACCGTTGATGCGGAAACATTTGATTCCCATGATGGCTCCTCCAATGGTCGTCCCTTTCCACCCGAGCATGCCCATGTGATAGCCGATGAGCATCAGGAAGAAAGCAAACGGGTTCTGGAGGATTGCCCCGACAACAACGATGAGGATCAAGTCCAAAAACGAAGCCCAGAACCGCCTCCAGAAACCCACGCGAGGCAGGGAGAGAGCATCGAGGTGGCGGGGGCTCTCGAACGATGAACGCGTCTGATTCTCAGCCGGGTTTAAGATGGAATCGGAGGCCGCCCCGGCACCAGGCTCAACAAAGCGGCCCTGAGGTGGGGTGCCCACGCCAACGGCCCTCGGCAGATTCGCCATCTCCACCACCGCCAACACCACCGCCCCTGCTCCAAGAGGTGTCAGCAATCCCCAGGCAATCACACCAAAGATGGGGATGGTATACAAAGCTAAAGCCAGCAGAGCCCCCACGAGGAGCGCGACCACCGGGTTCATGAGGACACCCAGGCCTGTTTGTTTGCCAAGTTGCTCACCAAGATAACGCAAAGCAGACATCTTCCCGAAAAGGATCGCCGCTACGAAAGCGCAAATCAGGAACGGGATCACCAGGATTCCCGCCACGGAGATCATCAGAACAAACATCGTGGGACCCATCAGCAGGAAAAGAAGGACCCCAGAGAAGAAGCTGCCCAGAGGTCGACGCGACAGGACATCCACACAAACCCCTGCCGGCTTTGAAAACAGAATCCCCATCACGGTATAGAGCAGGAGGAATACGCCAGCGACAGCCCAAGGCCACCCTGCTTCGATCGGAAGCCATCGACCCAATAAAGGACCTTTTCCCAGCCAATTGAAGAACCACTTGAAATTGGGCGCGCTGAAACCCAGGCCCACAACATGCTTTTCACCGGAGATCGCGGAACCCGGGGCTTCCTGAACCCCTCCTCCCACAACCACCAAATCGCCGCCAATCTTGGACTCAGGCCCGAGCTTCGCCGCGCCCATCGCGGCGACCACGTCACCGGTCACCTCGCCCTTGACTGTGGCGCTCCCCCCTACCACCACCAGATCCCCTTCTACTTTGCCAAGCACGATGGCATTGGCCCCCACGACAACCACGCCTTGGGTGACTTCGTTGGTCCCCACAATAACGTCTTGGCCAATGGCCACCCTCTCGTCGTGCTGGGACAAATGGACAAATCCCGAATCGTTCTCTAGCTGCACCGCGGCGGACACTCCTTGGATGAGCTGCATGGCCGCCCAACAAAACAGCACGCAAAAGCCCGCCCTCGCCATTCGAGCCGGGTGCCTATCTTTTTCTGAGTTCTTCTTCATAATCTATTTCCAGGTTCCACTGAGACAAAATCGTATAAAACTTCCCTTCCTGCACCCTCAACCGCGGTCGTTTGCTACTTTCCAAAATAAGGTGCCAATCCCTATCCCCGACGCATAAACCAAGGTTGCCACTAATCCCAAACCCACCCACATCCCTGCGCTCACTTTTCCTAGGAGAAGCACGACGGCCTTGGAGAGGACGCTGCCCACCTGGCCGGCAACACTGAGTATCGGGTTTAAACTGGACCCGACCCACTGCGTTGCGGTCTCCGCCAACCCGCTGAGCGCGGCGGCCCCAAACCAGACCGCTCCGATCAACATCACGGTCCCGAAAGCCAAGCCGCCAAGGCGCATTGTCTTAGGCCACTCCAGCAGAGGTCGCTGCCACCAAGCCAACTGCGACCGCTCTTGGATGGCTCGTTTGACCCTGTCCCCTAAGCTCCGTGGCGCTTCCCGGTCGGGCAACGCCCGCAAACTTCGGTGCAACAGGTCCCATTCAGGTTTTTCTTCTTCTGAATTCATAATTGAGTGAAAATCATCCCCATCAGAGAGTGCCGCGTCCCAAGACCTCGCCTGTTTCCATCGAGAGCTTCAATTTGCGCCGCAGCGACTCCCGTGCCCGAAAAATATCTGTTTTGACTTTCGAAAGCGAAATTCTCAACTGCGCGGCGATCTCCTCGTAGCTCAGCTCCTCAAAGTGGTATAAAACCAATGGCACACGCTGGGCTGCGGGCAGTTTTTGAAGCGCGATTTCCAGGACCTGGCGCTGGTCCACTTCCTCCAGAGCCGTCCCTGTGGTTTCCTCAACAGGAACATCCCATAAAGGATCATCGGAATCCTCCTCCCGGCTCATCTCGGAAAAAAAACGCCACCGATTCCGATACCGCGTAAGATGGTTTAAACAGAGGTTTCGAGTGACCGTCTTAAGCCATCCGCCCACTGTGGGGCTCGATGCCAGCTCCGCAAAGTGGTTGTAGGCCCGCAAAAACACCTCCTGCGACACATCCTCGGCATCGGCCTCCCTGCCAAGCAACCGGATGGCGAGCGAGTAAACCATGTTCTGGTACGCAAGCATAAACGACTCAAAAGTGTCGAACTCGGCCATGTTGCTCTCTCAAGACAGCGAACGGAATATGCCCGGTTTCAAACTGATCGAAAAACCGGACGGCAGAGCTTCCCGAACACTCTTCGATTGCGAGGTCGGATTCTGAACCGCGCGATGCCCTGACCAAAATTGACACATACAGGGGGAAAACACGAACCCGCCCCGGAGGTTACAAAAATGTTTCATGAAAATAAGAGGAGAAAGGTCCGCACCCAAAAAACCGCAATCCCGTCATACTGCCCCATCGATCGCTAACTACGGACCACTCCCCACTGGCCCAACTTCCGAAGCGCCTCGGATGTGGCTGCCTTGAGCGCGGCCACTCGAACTGACAAAGGAAAATCGGAGGGAGCCTCGAGTGTATAGCTCTGCCGAGTCTTTTTCTGGGTCAAATAAAAAGCCTCAGGCCACTGGGGGCGACTGAGAGGGTCGTGGTTAGGCCGAATGATGCCCCCTACCGCTGGGCGGCCTTCGATTTCAGAAGCCAGATCCACTGGGCATACCATCGATACCGCATCAATCATCCCTTCTGCCAAGGAAGGCCTGGAATCGAGGTTGAGCTCATAGATGTAAAACCCGTCGGA
>CANLCA010000055.1 GCA_947487925.1 Verrucomicrobiales bacterium
CTTTCCGAATCAGTCACCAGATCCATAAAGGATATGCCTCTATCTTCGTCAAATCTTTCTCATCCAGGCTTTTGCAAATCTTCACGATGTTCAACTGCCGTTTTAAGGGTTATGGGGCGGGTTGGGCCCCACTGGAGCCCGAAACATTTGGGAAGTTCCTCATCTCATGGAGGATTTTAGTGAATCTTAGAGGAAGATTGGCCAGACGCGACTTGAAGACAGCGTCAAGAACCGGGCCATGACCGGCGTGGCGGGATGATCTCCACTATTTCAGCCAGAGGTCGTTGGTGAGAGTCGCTGATGGTGTTGCGTCTTCCGTAAAGGATCATTGGCGCCTCGATCGAAAGGGCCTCATTGATGAGCGGATCCGGCGCGATCTGGAAGAACGCTTTTGGCCGACTGGTGTGTGAGATGGCCCGGGATTTCAGAATATGCCCCAGAGGTTCATGCTCTTCGAGAATCAGTTTTCGGGCCTGGGTTGGGAACAGGGAGAGGTTGATCTTTATGGCTCCGAATTCCACTGGCTCCCCCGTGGTATCGAGAAGTAGAACCACCTCTCGGAAGTAATACACCTCGCGGGTTTCGCTCCGAAGAACCCGGATATGGATCGTTTGTCCATGGAACGACTCGAGCGTGGGGGTCATGTCGTCGTGGTGTACCAGCAGCGTGCGGTATGGCTCAGGCACGTCCTCGGGACGGACTTGTTTGATCGGCGGCAGAGTGATGTGTGCCCTCGCGTAAAAATCGTCGAGAGGGTAGGCAATGGGCATCACCATCACTGATGGCTCCGTGGTTGGACCCGATGTGTCCTGGGATTTCATCGTCAATCGATCACGTGGCGTTTGTTCTGAGAGCTTCGCGACATCAGGCTCTCATGCGTAACGGGCGTTGCGGTGCTCCGGAAGAAAGAACTCATGGAGCAATCGGTCCACTTGGAGCAACCCCTCGCGATTTAGAAAGACCCGATCTTTGTCGCTTCCTCCGAACCCCCATTCTCTCAGCTTCTGAATCGGCGCGGAGAATGTTTTCAACACGTCCTCTCCGAACTTGAGTTGGAAGTCATGGACATCCAGGCTGCCGAGCTTGATTTGAAGGATGAATTCGCGGACTAATCTCTCCTTGTCGGTTGGAGTCAGAGCTCGGTAAACGGGCAATTCATCGCGGCTTAGAGCTTTGATGTAAGGATCGAAATCGTGGTGGTTTTGGTAGTGTGTTCCTCCGATGTGGCCGAAAGAAGCGACGCCCAATGCGAGCAGATCCGCCCCCGCCCACAGTCGATCCCGATAGATGAAGCGGGTCTTCTGTTTATCCTTCACGGCGGTATAGGCGCTCGCGATCGTGTAGCCCGCCCCTTCCATCGCCTCAAAAGCTTCGCGAACCCACCGTCGCTTCGTCTCCCAGTCCGCCACGGGCGCCACGAGTTTTCCCGCCTCGCGCATTTCCTTATAGAGGGTCGTGTTGTAAGGGATCTCCATCTGATAGATGGTGACGCTGTCCGGAGCCAGTTGGAGGGTTTTGCGGACGCAATCCTTCCAATTCTCTTCCGTCTCCTCCACCATTCCGGCAATCAGATCGATGTTGACTTGGGGGAATTGCAGCTCCTTGGCGTATTCGTAGGCTCGCCATATTTCCTTGGAACGGTGAGCCCGCCCGTTCACGTCCAGGATGTGATCTGAGAAGTTTTCAACACCCAGGCTGAGCCTCGTGACTCCCAGTTCTCTCAGCGTCTTCAACTTGTGGTCCGTGAGAGTTCCAGGCTCGCATTCGAATGTGACTTCCTCGACGGAATCCCAGGAAAGCTGTCGTTTCATTCCTTCAAAAAGGCTGGCCAACTGGTTCTCGGAGAGATAACTGGGCGTCCCTCCGCCGAAGTAGACGAAGCTGGGGTTGCGACCCCCGATGAAGGGCTTTTGAGAATAGAGCGACAATTCCTTCAAGGCCGCATCAATGTAGGCCTTGATGGCGGCTGAATCCTTGTCGGTATAAACTCGGAAGTAACAGAAGTGACACCTCTTTCGGCAGAACGGGATGTGGAGATAAATGCCCAACGGCAGACCCTTCACGGGAGGTCGGTTCATCGCCTCCACGACATCCTGGACGCGCTCCGGTTTCCAGAATGAAAAGGGTGGATAATTAGAAACAAAGTAGTTTCCAGCCACCGTCTCAGAGGGTTGCTGCGCGATGGCGTTCCTGACAGAGGCGGGGCTTATTGGGAGACTGTCGCTCATAAATTTCTCGGGCGCGTGCTATTGGTCCTTCGCGCCGGGTTGGTTTCGATTGCGGTCGCTTGGTTTTGTTTGATTGCTCGAGGGTGCGCTATTTGCCGAAGCAGTAGACGGATCCGTCATCGGAGCCGATGACGAACATTCCGTTGATGACCGCGGGGGAGCTCCCCAAGGGCGCGCCGACGTCGTAGTTCCAAAGTTCGGCTCCGTCGGCTAGATTGAGCATGTAAAGACGCCCGTCATCTGAGCCCACCACGACGCGGTTGCCCGCGACCACCGGAGAACTATCCACCTTCCCTCGCGTGCCGAAGGACCAGAGTTGCTGGCCGGTGGAACGGCTCACGCAATGCAACCTTTTGTCGCGTCCACCGAACACCACTTTGTCTCCCGTCACGGCGGGGGAGGAAAAGTAGGGGAATCCCCGATCCTTGTACGTCCATTTTACTTTACCCTCGGAAAGGTCGATTCCGAGGAACGCGTTTTCATAATGTCCAAAGTAGGCATGGCTGTCCGCGAGGGCGACCGATCCAGCGATGTACGCGCCCGCCTCGATTTCCTTGATCTTTTTTCCGTCGCTCAGCGAGATCACATGGAGGATGGCATCGCAACCTCCGAAGACTGTCCGACCTTCCTCGATCGCGGGGGTTCCGTTGATGTAATTGCCGGTCTCATAAACCCAGTTGGACTTGCCTGTCAAAGCATCGACTGAATGCAGTTTATAATCATAACTCCCGGTGATGATCGCCACTTTGCCGCCGCCTTGAGTCCAGTTGGGGCCGCTTAGGATTTTGTCGCCGGTTTCATATTTCCAGATCAAGTCGCCGGTGTTTTCGTTCACGCAGTAGAGGAAGGCGTCCGTGGACCCGAAGTAAACCCGATCCTGGAGGACCAGCGGGGATGATTCGACGGCGCCCAAGGTTGTGTGGGACCAAACTTTTTTTCCGGTCTTGAGGTCTAGGGCGTAGAGGAGCGAATCGCTGGAACCGATGAAGACCCTGTTCTTATGGATTGCGGCGGAAGATTTAACAGGGGCGCCTGTTTTGTAGGACCAGAGCAGCCGGGGTTTCTCGGGAAGCGTTGTCGGGGCGATTCCCTTGAGATCGGGGCCCCCTCGGAACATGGGCCAAGAGGCGGGGGTGGCGACACCAAAGCCTAAGGCAGGGGCCGTTTTGGATTCGCTCGGAGTGGCTCCTGAAGAGGGGAGGGCGCAGGCCAGGAAAACCGATGCGACAAGGTTGTTGACGGCGGCGAATGGACGATTCATGAGGCTACACTGGAAGGTTTTGAAACCAGACCATTCTCGGGTTCGAATGCATTGCAAGCCATGCCGATGACTATTCTTCAGAGGTGGAGGTTTCGCAACCGAAATTATACTTACACGTATTAAGTCGCATGCCGCGAGCAGTCCCGTCGCCCGACCGATCCTCCTAAGAGAGACCTGCCTTCAAGGAACTGGGTTGTGGGAAGCAGCTTGGGTTATGGCTTTAGAAAAAAGCCGCGCTGTTTCTCTGAGATGGGCAGTTCTGCTTTGTCCATCACTTGGAGCATATCCTCCCACACCTCTCTTTTGATGTCGAGCGTCTGCTTGCGCAGGACGTAAGAAGGGTGATAGGTTGGCATGAGAGGGGTGCCACGATAGGTTTGCCAGTGGCCTCTCAGTTTGGTGATGAATATGGCTCCTCCGAGCAGGCCTTCCACCGCGGTCGATCCCAGCGCCACCAAGACCTTTGGGCGGATGATGTCGATCTGCTGGTGAAGAAACGGGACGCAGGCGCTCATTTCTTCAGGAGTCGGTTTGCGATTTCCCGAGGATTGACCGGGGGTGTCCGGTCGGCATTTCAAAATGTTGGCGATGTAGACACTGGACCTTGAAAGCCCCATGGTTTCGATGATCCGGGTGAGCAATTTTCCGGCCATTCCCACAAAAGGTTCCCCAGCCTGATCCTCATCCGCCCCCGGGGCCTCGCCGATAAACATGATGGGGGAATGGATGTCCCCAGTTCCGAAGACAACCTGTTGGCGGTTTCTGGCGAGATGAGCGCATTGGGAGCAAATGAGGGCTCGATCGCGAAGGGCTTGCATGGCGGCGTACCGGGCTTCTCCGGTGAGCGGGAGAGAGGGCGGTTCGGTGGATTGTTGGGGGGCCTCTTTCTTCGCAGGTTGGGTGCCGCGAGAGGGCCGGATTATGGGAAGCTTTGAGGAGTCAGGGGTCGGGCGCACAGATTTGGGCAGGATGGATGTGGGGGTCGAGGCCGGGTTTCGGTGGGGAGGTTTTCCGCAGAGCTCGGCCCAGGTTTCCTGTTCCACGAGCACGAAGCGATCCCCTTTGGACTTCAAGGCTTGGAGATGGTTCAGGGAAGCCTGCAGGAGTTCTTGATACCCATCTCGCACAGCCTGTTCTTAGCAGTGATTTGACGACTGCGCACCAGAAGTTTTTGCCGAAGACAACAAAATTCTCTCGCTTTTTTCCCGGGGCTCGAGTAGGCGTGGCTTTGTGAACCTGGCCACTTCGGACGGGTTCGTAACCAAAGGAGGTTCGGTGAAAATCAAAAGACAGATGAGGTGTATTATAATGGCATCCTGGCTGGGTATTTCAGCCCAAGGACAGGTGCTCTTCTACAACATGAACAACATGGCTGGAGGGGCAACATCCCCTACCGAGAGCCAACTATCAGGCGCTCCCCTACTCACGCTCGGAGGCACGGACCTGGTCCAGTCAGGACAGGCGGGTGTCTCGTTCACGGACGAGTCGGGAACGACGCATTCGGCCGGACTAGCGGCTGCTTGGGGGAGCGGAATTGACTCTCCAGGAGGCAATTCGTTTCAACTGCACGTGGACACCACGGGTTACGAGAATTTTGTGGTGAGCTACGATTATCGGGCGACTTCGAGCGGATCCCCTTCAGCACAACTCAGCTATCGTTTAGGAGACTCGGGGTTGTTCACTTCCTTCAGTTCGCAATCCTTCACGAGGGACGGCATCTACCATTCGACCTCGGTCGATTTGTCCTCGTTGAGTTCGATCGAAAACACGCCCAACGTTTACCTGTTGTGGGATCTGGCAGCGGGATCCGGGAGTGGGACCTTTCGAGTGGACAATGTGCAATTGAGAGCCGCTGCCGTGCCTGAACCACAGGAAACCATTCTTGTCGCCGGAGCTTTTCTCCTGGCCTTCGCGTCACGTCGCCGGCTACTAGCCAAAGTCGCCGTGTGCGCAGTCCCTTGAGGTTCTCACTCCAGGGTCAGTCCCGCGCCCCTCAAAGAAGAGGGGGCGGGACGCATGGTGGAAGAAGGCATGTTCAGCGGCGAGGCGACGAGAGTTCGTCGACCATCAAACCTAAAGCGGCACTTGGCGTTTTGCCGTGGCGAATCTTCGCAAGCGATTCCGAGTGTTGCACGGCGCTCTAAGGTCGGTAGAATGTCGGGTCGTGACTCGACATTGCCACAAGTGCGGTTGGGCGTGGACGTTATCCGGAATCCCTGGGCGCAGCGACAGCTGCCACGGATGTGGCTCGGATTTGCGGGTGTGTTTAAATTGCCTCAGCTACGATGCCCGGGTCGCTCAGCAATGCCGCGACAGGCGTGCGGAACCTGTGGCCGAGAAGCACATGGCCAATTTCTGTGAGTATTTCGAATTTATCCGCCGCGAATTCGGCGGGCCTGAGGCCGCGAGTTCGCGCGAGGCCGCGGCGCGGGAGCATCTTAAAAAACTTTTTGGCGACTGACACAAAAGGCTTGGTGTCGGTCGTTCCAAAAAGAAAAGAGGCGGACCTTGCGGCCCGCCCCTGGTTCAGAACTGGGAAAACTGCGGAGCCCTAAAGGATTGGGCGCCACATCTCAGGTTGCTTGGATCTCAGTCCTTCTCGTCACGACCTTCATCCGCGGCGTCGAAGGCATGCTGCAGGGCGACCAAATCTTCGCCGGGCTTGAGGGAATCCAGGATGGCCTGCTCTGCTTTGAGCTGTTCGTTGCTATAGTTCGCCGCTTTGATGGAGAGGCCGATGCGGCGATCGTTCTTATCAATTTTAATGACACGGGCCGTCACGTCCTGCCCGACCTTGAGCACGTTCTTGATTTTGTCCACGCGATCTTCGCTGACCTGGGATATGTGAACCAAGCCATCGATGTCATGTTGGAGGCCGATGAACGCACCGAAGCTGGCGAGCTTGGTGACTTTGCCACTGACCAAGTCTCCAACCTTATAAAAGTGGTCAATGTTATCCCAGGGATCCTGGCCAAGCTGTTTGACGCCTACTGAGATCCGTTGGTTGAGCTTGTCGATTTCCAACACAACCGCCTCAACTTCGTCGCCCTTCTTGAGCACTTCTGAAGGATGATTGATCTTTCGTGTCCACGAGATGTCGGACACATGGATCATGCCGTCCAAGCCCTCTTCCAACTCGATGAAGGCCCCGTAGCTTGTGAGGTTTCTGATCTTCCCTTTGACCTTGGCTCCCGGCGGATACTTCTCCAAGGCGAGATCCCATGGATTGGCCTCGAGTTGGCGGATACCGAGGGAGATCTTTTGTTCTTCACGATTGATGCCCAGGACGACCGCTTCGATTTCCTGATCGGGCTTGAGCACATCGGACGGTTTGGCGATGCGTTTTGTCCAGGAAAGCTCCGTGACATGGACGAGGCCTTCGACACCGGGCTCGAGTTCGACGAACGCGCCGTAAGGGACTAGGTTGACGACGCGGCCTTTGACCCGGGTACCGACAGGGAATTTGGACTCAATTTGCTCCCAGGGATTGGAGAGCTTCTGTTTCAGGCCGAGGCTGACGCGTTCCTTCTCGCGGTTGATGTCGAGGACAACGACATCGATATCCTGGCCGACCTTGAGGATTTCCGAGGGGTGGCCGATTCGCCCCCAGCTCATGTCGGTGATGTGGAGCAAGCCGTCGAGGCCGTTGAGGTCGATGAAGGCACCGAAGTCAGTGATATTCTTGACCGTGCCTTTGCGGATGTCCCCGGGCATCATCTCGGAGAGGAGTTTGGAACGTTTTTCGTTGCGTTCCTGCTCGATCAATTCGCGGCGGGACAGGACCACATTTTGGCGTTCCTGATTGATCTTGACGACTTTAAATTCGTAGGCGTTGCCAACGTAAACGGTGAGGTTTTTTGGCGGGATGATATCGATCTGGGAGGCGGGCAGAAACGCTTCCACGCCGATGTTGACGAGGAGGCCTCCTTTGACCACAGCCTTGACCTTGCCCACAACCGTTGAGCCTTCCTTGGCGATGTTGAGTATCTTCTCCCAGTTCTGTTTGAACTCAGCCTTTTCTTTCGAGAGAATGACCATCCCCTCTTTGTCCTCAAGTCGTTCGATGAGAACGTCGATGACGTCGCCCAACTTAACGGTTTTGATATCAAAAAATTCGGCTCCGGGGATGACTCCTTCGCTTTTGTAGCCGATATCAACTAGAACTTCCTTGGGCCGGAGTTCGATGATGGTGCCTTTGACGATTTCGCCTGCAGCAAAACGCATCTGGCTTTGCAGCATGGCTTCTTCCATTGTGAGCATAAGGATAGGGACTGCGGGACTCCGATTCGACGAGTCTTTCTATGCGGGGAGATCCAGGAGGAGCTTGAATTGGCTCCTCGGGAGGCTCCATTGCCTAACGGACCAAACGTTGCTTGGCAACGGAGGTTAGAGGTTAGGTTACGCGTTGACGTTTGTTTCTCAGCCTCAACGGGTCGCCGCACACACGGCACCCAGGCAAGCGCGAAGTCTGGACACGGATATTGAGAATGCAAGCTGTAAAAAGTGTCTTCATGAGGATTGAGGTGCGCGAGCGTGGCGGAATCAACATCAGCAAGAGCGATCATGTGCATGCACTCTGGGTGTATCAGGGGCATTGAAGAAGTCCAATCACACCGCTAAGGCTGTCGTATCGTGACTGCGGCTGAGGTCCAGTTGCATGCCTCTTTCAGTCACGCCGCTTCCGAATCCCCAATGCCTTGATGCGCGAGGCGAGCGTCGTGGGCCTCATGCCCAGTAGTTCGGCGGCGCCGCCGACGCCGAAGACCTTTCCGCCGGCTTGCTCCAGGGCGGCGGCGATGCTCTCGCGCTCCTGGCGCTTCAACTCATCCCGCGTCAACAAACTGGCTGAGGGCTGCACCGTCTTGCTTTTCTTGATGGAGTCGGCGGACCTCGCCTCCGCCAGCTCAAACTGCAACGGCCCGCCTTACGAGAGAACCACCGCGCGCTCCACCGCGTTCTGAAGCTCGCGAACGTTACCGGCCCAGTCGTGCGCGGTGAGCTGGGTCAGGGTCGCCTGCGTCACTCGCGGCGTGGGACGGTTCATCCGTCGCGCGGTCTGCTTCACAAAATGTGTGGCGAGGGGAACAATGTCGTCGCGACGCTCACGCAGCGGCGGAATCTCAATCGGGAACACGCTCAGGCGATAGAATAAATCCTGACGAAAACGACCGGCCTCGACCTCTTTCTTCAAGTCGCGATTGGTGGCGGCGATAATGCGCACGTTGACCTTCCGCGTCCGCGTGTCGCCCACGCGTTCAATCTCCTTCTCCCGCAAGACCCGCAAAAGCTTCGCCTGCATTGCCAGCGGCACCTCGCCGATTTCGTCGAGAAAGAGCGTGCCGCCATCCGCGAGTTCGAAGCGCCCGGGTTTGTCCTTGATCGCGCCCGGTGAATGAGACGACGCCCTCGCCCGGCCCCCAATCAGGCAATCCATCGTGACCCGGTCCTGGCTCCATCATGTCCTTGGCAATCGAGCCGCCGGATTTCGCCATCGTTCCAATGTTGGTGACGCCCAGCGGCGCGCGCGACCAGCCCTCCGCTGTTTCGTTCAAGACATCCAACCGCCGCCATTCTTCCCGGGGGTTCTTCAACTTTCCGGCGCTAGCCACGAGATGCAAACACTCGCGCTGAGCGGGACACACCTCGGGATGGTTGCAAACGGCGCATTTGTCGCCCGGCTCGATCAGCCAAATTCGCACGAGCGCATCCTCCGCAGTCAGTGGTCCGGCCATCCGGTCATCCGTGCGCAAGGCTAGACCGAAGTGCTCGGTGATCTGGAGGAGAATCGCGTCAACCGACCGCTGCTCAGAAAATGCCAGTATCACTTCCTGCAAGCCATCCATGTTCACACGGATGGTTTACGACGGTTCGTAGACAATCTCAACGAATATTCGTAATTTCCGAGATGTCGTAGCTCCTCGGTCGGGGGTGAATCCACAGAAAGCCCAATGATTCGCTCGCTTCTGGTCCAAACAGCTCTCTGGCACGCATCATGTGTATTGGAGTGCAGCGCTGCACTACGCAGCACTGAAAAACGAAAGAATCAACATGAGCCGCATCACTCAACTCGACCCAACCAGCTCGACCGGCAAGACCAAGCAACTTTTCGACGGCGTGCAGGCTAAACTCGGCATCGTCCCCAACCTCTTCCGAGTCCTTGGCAATTCTCCCGCCGCGCTCGAAGGCTACCTGAACTTCAGCGGAGCCCTTGCCGGCGGCGTCCTCAACGCCAAGGTGCGCGAGCAGATCGCGCTCGCCGTCGCGGAAATCAACGACTGCGCCTACTGCCGGAATGCCCACGCCTACATCGGTAGCAAGGCCGGCCTGAGCGAACAGGACATCGCTGACGCGCGCCAGGTCGTGGCGACCGATGACCGCACCGCAGCCATCCTAAACCTCGCCCGCAGCATCGTCGTGCAGCGCGGCGAACTCAGCGACACGGAGTTCAAGGCCGCCCGCGCCGCCAAACTCACTGACGCCGAGATTGTCGAAACCACCGCAAACGTCGCGCTCAACATCCTGACCAACTACGTCAACCACGTCGCCCAGACCGTCGTGGATTTCCCCGAGGTGAATTCCGGCGAAGTCGAAGCCTCCGCCGAAGTCTGCGCCACCAGTTGTGGCTGCGGTCACTAAACGATTTCCACGGAGCGAATCTCTTTGGATTGAACAAGCA
>CANLCA010000056.1 GCA_947487925.1 Verrucomicrobiales bacterium
GTCCCCATGAAGATTGACACGCCACCATGCCCTCGCTCGGAACGCCGAGTCACCCGAGGCACTGACATCAGTGTCGGATTCTGCGACATTGGCATGCGACGGGGACTGGTAAAGCGGGCTCCTCCGAGATTCACCATCACTCTAGAAGGTGTGAGAACCAAGGCCGATTTCTTGCCCCCCCCACGGCAGCATTGCCGCCTCGGGTTCGTGTCTGGATTGCGTGTCAACAAAGCTACGCCACCATACGACACCGCGTCGTATTTTCCAGAAGTTGATTTCGCGGGAAAGACATAGCGGAACCAAACCGACGACAATCTGAAAGAGCCTTTGGGAGCGCTCTGCGGCCTCTGTGCCCTCCCCCTCCGCGAACTACCGGACGTGGTCGAGAGCGTTATCCTCGTTTGGCGGCTCAGCAGAGTATCCGACAGGCGCAACATCCGATGTTGACGGCACCCGGCGAAGAGGTTATGCGAATAGGGATCAGTCCCCGAAGAACCCAGAACTTATGAGCCGCCACCACCTTCTTCCCCGCCGTGCTTTCACGCTCATCGAACTCCTTGTCGTGATCGCGATCATCGCGATCCTCGCGGGAATGCTCTTGCCCGCTTTGTCCAAGGCCAAATCGCAAGCTCACAAAACTCTATGCGCCAGCAACTCCAAACAATGGGGGATCGCTCTTGCCATGTACGCGGCGGACTTCGACGACAGCTTCCCTGACAACACCGACGGAGCCGATCTGAGTTGGATGGGGCTCAAGATGATTGCGTTCTGGGAGAACTATTTGATTCGCTCTGACCGTCCCACCAGCGCAAAGGATAAGAAAGCGAAGAACCATGTGATCTTCTGTCCCACCGATGAATGGCATCGCCAGGCCGACACTTGGCGCTTCGGCCAGGTGGGCGCGGAAAAATCTCCGATCCTGACGGGTTATTTTTATCTCCCCGGCAGAGTTGCAGGGGGGTGGCCTTACGATTCCGAAAAGCTGAAGGAGTGGCACTTGCGTAAGAAAATGGGCGGCATCTACAGCGGCGCTCCCGTGTTGATCGACAGGATGCAAGGCGTCGGGCCGCGGACAACCAACATGTACGACGCGCGTCTCACATGGACAGTCACCGACGGCGGCAAGAATTGGAGATCGGCCAATCACTGGGCGGGACCCCGCAATGCCCCGACTGGAGGCAATTTCCTGTTCGAAGATGGGCATGTGGAATGGCGCAACGGCAAGACTGTGGGCCTGGGTTCCTATGCCGGCACGTGGCAATGCTTCTACCGGATCCCCATCCCAGGGGAATAAAGCCAGGGGTTCCTAGTTTCTGAATCGGAACCTCCTCGTATCGCTACTCGGCCTTGGTCTGGGTCGGCGGAGTGCTGTCCCCCTGCCCGTTCACGGAGAATCCTACCGCGAAATCAAGACTGGCGATTTCCCTCGATTCCTGTTCACTGATGCCCGTTTTATGAACGGGAACACCGGCCATGAGCCATCAGGACACATACCGGCACAATGAGACGCTGGCGCAGGTCCTGGCGGATTGGGACCCCGCGTTTTATGGCAAGTACATCGACACCCTGAAGCCTCTTGGTGGTTCGGGAAAAGTGTTGGATGTCGGCTGTGGAGTGGGACGCGTGGTCGGGGAACTCCGCAAGGCTAATGTCGATGCCGTGGGCGTGGATGTTTCTGAAGCCAACATCCAACGGGCACGCTCCGAGGGGTTGCCGTGCGAATTATACGATGGCAAACGCCTGCCATTCCCCGACGCCACCTTCGCCGCTGCGGGAGCCTTGAATGTGCTGGAGCATGTCGAAGCTCCCGAGGAATTCTTGAAAGAACTGGTGCGGGTCGTCCGTCCGGGAGGTCGCGTTGTGGTATCCAGTCCCAACTTCTATCGGGCTATCGGCCTGCGTGATTACCACCGACAAATGCGTGGATGGCGCAATAAGTGGGCGAATTGGAATCGCCTTCGCGAAAAACAGCGCCTGATCCGTGCCGCTCCCGAGCGGGTCCGTTTTGACCGGATGACGCCTGTTTTCAAGCAGCCTTTCGAACCGGATGATGACGCGATCGTGGCGACCAATGGAATCGAAATGCGGTTCTTTCTCGAGCGCTTTGGCTGCGAGGTCACCAGCGTTGCATGCACGGATCGTTACGTGCCTCGTCTCGCGGACTGGGTCCTGAACGCCACTCCGCTGAGGTTTCTGATGTTCAACGCATTTGTCGTGGGGCGTCGGAGGGAAGGGCTCGCCACGAAATGAACCGGAGTCTTGATCCTCGATAGGGCTCCCATTTGTCGAGGCGAGGCGAGTAGCTAGGGGGCACTGCTGCATTGGCATGATGTTCCGATCGATTTGTGGCTGACGATTCAACCTGTCCTGAGGCGCTAGGTCACAGGATTCGCTAGAACTCGATATTCTCATTGTTGAGCAAGCTGCCACGGCTCGGAACTTCGGGTTTTATCAATTGTGAGTTGAAGCTCCGAAAACTTGCTCTCCCGCGGAATCGAGTTCGCTGAAGGAGTCAGAAACCTCGGATCGCCCGGGGGCGTTGTATCAAAAACTCCTGTATTTATTGAGTAAATGAAGCCCTCATCAGGGTATCCCCAAGGGACCGCAGGGGTCTGCCGGAAATTGAGGTTTCTGAGAATTGGGGTTCTTAGAAGCTGGAAAATAGGAGGTTGGCACTTCGTCTGCTAATGGATAACTAGGTTGATCGTTCAGATCGAGTTTAAGAAAAAAATCTGCGCTCAACCCAAAAACTAAAAAAAAGACAAGACCATGAGCCAGAACAAGAAAGACAAAGAACTGACACCTGAGCAACTCGAGAAGATCGCCGGCGGCGGCAGTTCGACCAGCGGTGGCGCCAGCTCCCGTTCAGGGGCGTCCTCCAGGACTGGGATCAGTTCCCGCACCGGCGGCGCTTCTTCCAAGCGCTAAGGAAGACTTCGTCCGCGCACTCCGTCTCTTTCGGTGTGCCAGCGTTGACGAGAATAGTTTCAAACAATGCGCGCGGAAACCGCGCGCATTGTTTTTTTCTCCCACCGGCTCCTCTTCGGAAGCCGTCCCCTCGAATTCAGCGTCTAAGGATTTCTTGTCTTCAGCCCTCCTGAGGGTCTACGATGGGTTATCCCTGAAAAAACGAAAGTGTCTTCCTATGAGATCAAAAACCCCACTTTGCGGATCGACCCAAGGCCCGCACTACGGATTTACTCTCATCGAGTTGTTAGTCGTTATCGCGATCATTGCCATTCTTGCGGGCATGCTGCTGCCATCCCTCAGCAAGGCGAAAACGAAGGCGCACGGCATCTACTGCATGAACAATCTCAAGACCATGCAGCTCGGCTGGATCATGTACACCCATGACAACGACGACTTTCTCCCCGGCAACAAGTGGGACGAGGTGGGCCCTCGAAGCTGGGTCTCAGGCTGGCTGAATTTCTCCGATAATCATCCCGACAACACCAACACACTCTACATTTTGGACGAACGCTGGGCTCAGTTGGGCATCTATACAAAAACAGCGGGCGCCTACAAATGCCCGGCTGATCGGATCACAGTCAAGAACGGGAATGTCTCCCGCGGACGTGTGCGGAGCATCTCGATGAGCGGTTGGATGGGGCCGAATGCGCCGGCGTGGAACCCCGGTTTCACTGTCTTTGCCAAAGTTTCCCAAATGGTCAAACTCCCTCCCTCACAAGCCTTGGTGTATCTGGATGAGCGAGAGGATAGCATCGATGACGGCTATTACGCCGTGAACATGAACAAAGCGGTATGGGAGCTTGTCAATTTTCCTGGCGGCTTCCACAACAAAGCTGGCGGCTTGAGCTTTGCCGACGGACACACCGAGATTCATCGCTGGGTCGACCCACGCACAACCCCGCCTTTTCAAAAGGGAAAGAAGCGGGAGTTCACACCGATGAAAGACAACCGCGACTTGACGTGGCTCCAGGAGCACGCAACTTCCACCATCAAGGACTAGTCCCGCTTGCTGGCTTGGGAGGCCGCTTCTCCAAAGCAGACGAGGCAAAAAAAAAGAGGCCCGGCAAAGCCGAGCCTCCATGAAACCCGAAGACGCCAAATTAATAGCGACCACGACCGCCGCCGCCGCCGCCGCCGCCGTATTCACGGCGACCACCGCCACCGCCACCGCCACCGCCTGAACGCTCTTCGCGAGGCTTGGCGACGTTGACAGTCAGTTCGCGACCATCCAACGATTTACCGCTCAGGCCCGAGATGGCCGCCTGGGCCTCTTCGGAGGTGTTCATCGTGACGAAACCAAAACCACGGGGACGGCCGGTTTCCCGGTCCATCATCAGGTTGATTTCGTTCACGGCGCCGAACTCAGAAAACGCATCGCGCAACTGGGGTTCGGTGGTGTTGAAGGAAAGGTTCCCAACAAACAGTTTATTACTCATGTGATGTTTTACTGTCCTAAACTAACCGTTGCATTCTCCAGACTGTTCCCGAACGTCGGGTCTAAAATCATCACTGAATCGAGTTCAACTGAGGATTCACCATGCCTTGAAAGAAAGTGACAAGCTATCGAACAGACGGAGCCATAGTGGCGGTTCCCTGAAGAAAAGCAAATGCTATCCTTGAATATTTATCAATCCTATCGACCAGTCGCGCACCTCGAACGACCAGCCGAGGGGGCTAACTTCTGAAGACTCAGTCACTCGAGGCTGCGAAATCTGTCTTGGAATCCGTGATACAAACGGATCCAGGGGCTTGTATTCAATTCCAAGGTTCCAAACAATTCTGATCCTCGTCAAAACCACCTGACCTCGGTCTACAGCTTTCGCGTGCTGCGCTCCTGGATCCAACGGAAATCGTCGACTTTCTGATCGGAGGATCCGCTGTTCCTGGGGAAATTCACCACTGCTTTGTCGCGCCATTTGCGAATCTCTGAATGACCGTCCGCGAACGAAATGCCGCCCGCCTTGTTGTGGTAGGAGGCCGGATAATCGACCCAATCCTTGTTCGGTTCGGGATTCACCACAAACCAGCCGTCGTTGATGCTGTCCGGGTTTTCATCGATCGTCACCCAGCAGTTGGCGGGCGACGGGTCGATAATGTCGTCAACTTTGCGATAAACTTTGCCACCCGGCCAAGCCGCAATCGGATTCATCCAGCAGGACATCGAGAGGCTTCGGACTTTGGGAATGCCTCCGCCGCGTCCGTAATTGTTCTTGCTCGTGGCTCGGTCCGCCGGGCATTTGTAGACGGAGAGGCTGTTCACGTAAGGGTAGAGAAGGGAATCCTGAATCAAAATCGTGTTGGTCCAGCTAGGGGAGGCGTGCATGGTTCCCATACACCATTGTTGGTTGACCCCGTAGTTTTTGTTAGGCCGAGGTACGTCGATTAGGACGTCCAAGCCGCCGGACTTGCAGATTTGGTCGTTAAAATCCCCCGAGTAAAGGGTCCAGCCGAGCATCAATTGCTTGGTGTTGTTCATGCACATGATGCCTTGCGCCTTGGTTTTGGCTTTGCTGAGAGCGGGCAGGAGCATTCCCGCGAGAATAGCGATGATCGCGATGACGACCAGGAGCTCGATGAGAGTGAAGCCCCTGGTCAGGGGATTCTGTTCGACGGTTTTCATGGTCGCAGGTCAGGGAGTTTGGGTCGTGCTAGTGCCGGGCAAGATTTCTTCCGCAGGCCTATCAGAATCACTTGCACAGCGCAAGATTGTCTTGAAGTTTCCTCTTCGGGCCAAACGTGAGGGCGCCGCTCGCGTAGTTTGTCCCATTTTCTGCTCCACACCGCGTCAGGTTACGTTAAGCTGTTCGGGCGCGTGGTCGGCGCGCCGAGAGATGTCATGGCAGAAGAACCTCAATTAACGCCGATGATGGTGCAGTATCGCCGGATAAAAGGCGAGCTTCCGCCCGATGCGCTCCTGCTGTTTCGTCTGGGTGATTTCTACGAATTGTTCTTCGAGGATGCCCAGACGGGTTGCCAAATTTTGAATGTGGCCTTGACCAAGCGAGGCCTCGTGCCGATGTGCGGCATTCCTTACCACGCTGCCGGGGCTTATATCGCGCGCATCCTCAAGGCGGGCCGGAAGGTCGCGATTTGCGATCAGATTGAGGAAGCGCGACCCGGGAAGCTGGTCAAACGCGAAGTCACTCAGGTCCTCAGCCCGGGCACCCATTTCGATGAGCGCCTGCTCAACGCCACCCAAAGCAACTATCTCGTCGCCATTTGCGCGTCCGGCAGCCATTATGGACTGGCGGTTGTGGAGTTGACGACCGCGGAATTTAAAGCCACGGAACTCGAAAGCGACTCAGCCTTGGCGATGGAGCTCGACAGGCTCCGCCCGGCTGAGGTGGTTTGCCCTTCTGAAGCAGGTTCCCTCAGGACCTTCCTGGCTTCGAAGTTCAAACACATCACGGGCTACGACGACTGGGTTTTCGCTCCCGAAACCGCCCAATTTACAATGCGAGAACATTTCAAGGTGGCTTCCCTGGACGGTTTGGGGCTCCGGGGTCGAAGCCTCGCTGTGGGGGCTGCCGGAGGCGTGCTGCAGTACCTCTCCCAGAGCCTCCGTCGCGACGTGTCCCACCTCAGGCGCTTTCAGTTCTATCACGCCTCCGATTACCTCGTCCTGGACACGGTCACGGTCAGGAACCTCGAGGTCATCGAACCCCTCCACCGAGACGCGGCCCGGGACGGCTCGCTCTTCGGCGCCCTCAACAGAACTTCCACCCCCATGGGCGCTCGCCGCCTGCGCGACTGGCTCTCAAGGCCTCTCGCCCAGGTCGAGGCCATTCGACGGCGGCAGGAAGCGGTCGAGAGTTTCATCGGCCGCGCGCCCGTCCTGGAACAGTTTCGATCCGGCCTAGGCGAAGTCCGGGATTTGGAGCGAACCCTGGGTCGGCTGAGCATCGGCTCCGGCAACGGGCGCGACCTGGTTTCGCTCCGCTCGGCGCTTGAGCAGCTGCCTCCGCTGCGCGCCCTTCTGAAACAGTTCCCCCAACGCTCCCCGGACTCCACAACACTCCCGCTGCTGAACGGTTCGATCCTGGATGTGGCGCATGCGGACAACGGAGCTCTCGGGGAATCACCCTCCAAGGCCTCGCTTATCGAAGAATTGGAGGGGCAGATCACCGAGGTGCCCGAACTCGTCGACCTGATCCGGCGCGGACTGGTCGATGCGCCGCCGCTCACGGTGAAAGAAGGCGGCCTGATCCGGGATGGTTTCGATTCCCCGCTGGACGAGTTGCGCCGCGCTGGCAGCGAAGGAAAGGATTGGATCGCGCGGCTTCAGCAACAGGAGATCGAGTCTACTGGGATCCCGTCACTCAAGGTTCGGTTCAATTCCGTGTTTGGCTATTACATCGAAGTGACCAAAGCGAACCTTGATAAGGTTCCGCCCTCGTATATCCGCAAGCAAACCATCGCCAATGGCGAACGTTTCATCACCCCTGAACTGAAGGAAATGGAGGGAAAAATCCTCGGAGCGGAGGAGCGCTCGGTCAAGCTCGAGTATGAGCTCTTCCAAACAATCCGCGAAAAAGTGCTGGTCGAAGTCCCAGGAATCCAGCAAACCGCGGCCGCCCTGGCCCAGCTTGACGTGCTGGCTGCGTTTGCCGAAACCGCTCGGCTCGGCAATTACTGCCGCCCCTTGGTGGGTGCTGAAGCGATGCTGCAGATCGACGAGGGCCGGCATCCTGTGCTCGATCAATCCTTCCTGGATGAGAAGTTTGTTCCGAATGACACTCAACTTGACGGTGCGAACCGCCAAATCGCGATCATCACCGGCCCGAATATGGCTGGGAAAAGCACTTTCATCAGGCAGGTCGCTCTGCTCACACTCATGGCCCACGCCGGGTGCTTCGTGCCCGCCACAAAAGCGCGAATCGATCTCGTGGACCGTATCTTCACACGCATCGGCGCCAGCGACGATCTCTCTCGCGGGCAGTCGACTTTCATGGTGGAAATGAGCGAGACGGCCAACATTCTCAACAGCGCCACGCAGAGAAGCCTTGTCATCCTGGACGAGGTGGGGCGCGGCACCAGCACTTTCGATGGCCTGAGCCTCGCGTGGTCGATCGTCGAGCACCTGCATAACCAGATAGGCGCCAAGACGCTTTTCGCCACGCACTATCATGAGCTCACCGAGCTCGCCGGGCGTTTGCCACGGGTTCGAAATTTCAACGTTGCGGTGAGGGAATGGAACGATCAAATCATCTTCCTGCGGAAGATCGTGGAGGGCGGCTCCGACAAGAGCTACGGCATCCAGGTGGCGCGCCTGGCTGGCGTACCGCATTCCGTCCTGGACCGGGCCAGGGAAATATTGCGCAACCTCGAGGAAGCGGAACTGACACCCGAAGGACAACCCCGTGCCACTGCCCGGCATCGCGCCGAGAGGGAGAGGCTAAAACGACTCACCCCCACCTCGCAGATGGACCTCTTCTCCCTGGGCGAATACCAAACACCGCTTAGACAACCCACGAATGAACCCGCACTCTCCTAGTTTCTTCGTGACGGGCGGCACGCTCCGCCCCGAAGCTTCGTGCTACGTCGAGCGCAGGGCCGACCATGAATTGATGGAGGGCCTGCTCCATGGCGATTTTTGCTACGTTCTGACGTCCCGCCAGATGGGCAAGTCCTCCCTCATGAGCCGCGCCGCCGCCCGCCTTCGCGCTGCCCATGTTCATGTGGTCACCCTCGACCTCACCGCGATCGGTCAAAATCTGACCAGCGAACAATGGTACGATGGCCTGACCCTGCACATGGCGCGCCAGTTGGGGTTGGAGGAGCAAGTGGAGTTGTTCTGGAAAGCCAGCGAACGCTTCGGAGGGTTGCAACGCACGATGGCCGCCTTGCAACAAGTGATGCTCCCACAGGTCGGCCAGGCCTCCAAAACAGCCGCCATCCCCTCGCCCCCCGGAGCGAGCCTCCAAAATCAGGTGGTGATTTTTATCGATGAGATCGACGTCGTCCGAAGCCTCCCATTTTCCACCGACGAATTTTTTGCCGCGATTCGCGGGTGTTACAACCGCAGGCCAGTCGAGCCGGACCTGGAGCGGTTGACTTTTTGTTTGCTGGGGACTGCTTCTCCCGCGGATCTAATCCGGGATGCGAGAACCACCCCTTTTCACATTGGACGCCGGATCGAGATCACGGATTTCACTCCGGAGGAGGCGGCTCCTTTGATCGATGGGCTGGCTCTTTCGGGGGGCGCTTCCCGATCAAGCCCGGCGAGAGCGCTCGAGCTTTTCGACCGGATCATGCTTTGGACCAACGGACATCCTTATCTCACCCAACGCCTGTGTTTGGCTGCGTCCGAGGTGCTGCCGCTATCCCCGGACACCCCCGCAAACATCCTGATCGACACGCTCTGTGATCAGACCTTCCTCGCTCCGCGCGCGCGCGAACTCGATGACAACCTCCTCTTTGTTCGAGAACGCATGCTTCGGGGCGGCGGCGACCCCACCAGGAGGCTCTGCCTGTACGAGGAAATCCTCAGCGGGAAAGCGGTGCGCGATAACGACGCTGATGAAGTGATCGACCAGCTTCGCCTTGCGGGGATTGTGCGATCGGAGGATGGCAATCTCCAAGTGCGCAACAGGATTTATCACGAAGTCTTCGACGACACATGGACGGAGGCCAATCTGCCTTTCGGCGAGCTTGAAAAGCCTGGCGGCGAAAGGGTTCGGCTGAAAAACAACTGCTTCATCGGACGCGCCTCCCTGAATGACGTGATCCTGCTCGACGACAAAGTCTCCCGTCGGCATGCGCAAATCCAGATGCATTCTACCGGAGAATACACGATCCAGGACCTCGGCAGCAGCAATGGCACTTTCCTGAACGAACGTCCACTCGACCAACCCGTGGTGCTCGAGGATGGCGCACTCATCGATGTGGGACCTTTTCGCCTTGTTTTCCACCAGGTGCGAAAGCCTGCCTCAAGCACCTTGCTCGAAGGCGTCACCGGTTTCATCCAAAAGACTTCCACCACTTTCACCAAGCTCAATGAACCGCCTTCCGAGAACAGCCCCAAGCCTAGCGTCAGTCCTGATGCACCGTTGATATGATGGCCTCACCAACCCGGAATCCAGGGCAGGACCAGAGGTCGCGGCCCCCGTCGGTTGGGCGTATCTTCGAGAAA